>JAHENO010000123.1 GCA_018609945.1 Haloarculaceae archaeon
CTGAAGCATCTGTTCGAACCCGACCGCGACCGGCGCCAGGCGGTCGCGGTCGATGAAACCAAGCTTGAGATCGAGGCATTCCATTTGGCAAAGAGGAACTCGAATTTGAACTGCAGCAATTGACCGCATTCATTGATGGAGACAACGAAGACTGTGAGTGGGTGTGGCTGACGGCCAAGGAAGTCCTCGATACGCCCGCACTCAATCCGGGCAATATACAGAATGTGGGAGAAGTGTCGTTTGATGAGGTTCTCCACGACATTGATCGTGCTGATATCCACCACGGCCATACGTAGGTCGTGGTGAACGACTTCTCCGCCATTCTCGTCAAAAACAACAGCGCGGTTGTGAGCTTCACTCTATCTGTCTGCCCTGATTTAGATACCCCGAACCTGAGCGGTTCGCCGTGCAAGACTCGCGCGTTCCATCTTGCACGACGTTTCTGACAACTATCAGAGGATGCAGAGGCGCACAAGCTTGCCCTTGCTGTCCCCTCTCAGCTCCCGTCGGCCGACGCCGACAGCCGGAGTGACTGGTCGAGGTCGACCAGTTCCTCGCTACGCTCCCAGAGTCGCCGGGCAGTCGCGTCGTCGCGCGCTTCCCGCGAGGGCTGGCGGGGCGTGCAGTCAGCGAAGTACTCGCCGGTGACATCAGCCACCTCCGGCGAGGCGGCCAGGTAGACCGCCGTTCCCGCCCCCTCTTGCACGCTCGTCCCGACGCCAGGCAGGACGCGTGCGGCCTTCATCGGGAGACGGATCGGCGCGGGCACCTGCCGGAAGAAGGCGCTCCCGGGCACGAACCCCGGGTGGAAGCAGTTGGCCGTCACGCGGTCGGTCCGGCGGGCGAGTTCGCGCGTGAACAGGACGTTCGCCAGCTTCGACCGGCTGTAGCGCGCGAAACTGCTACCCTCCGTGGCTTCGAGCTGGTCGACGTCGATACTCCCGCTCCGGTGGGCACCCGAGGAGGTCGTCACTATCCGCCCTCCGTCGGGCATCTCGGGCAACAGGTGGTGGGTCAACAGGAACGGCGCGAGGTGGTTCACTGCGATGGTGTACTCGATGCCCGCGGCAGTCGTCCCGGCGTTGCGGAACATCCCGCCCGCGTTGTTCACGAGGACGTCCACCGAGTCGACGCTGGCCGCGACGTCCGCGGCCATCGTCCGGACGCTCGCCTGGTTGGCGAAGTCCGCCAGAAAGAGATCGGCCCCTGCCGCCGCCGTTTCGGCGAGGTCGTCGAGGGTCGCCTCGCCGCGCTCCCGGTCGCGGCCGTGGACGAGCACCTGGGCACCCAGCCGGCCGAAGGCCAGCGCCGCTTCGCGGCCGATGCCGCTGGTCGAGCCGGTGACCAGCGCCGTCGTCTCCGAGAGGTCGACGTCCGTCACGCCGGCGTGCAGTTCGGGGCGGCGCGTCATATCCGACCGTTCGACGCGAGACAGTAGTGGCTTCGGGTTCGGTCGGTGGAAGATGGTGACGACTACTCGTCGACGTCGACGCTCGTCTCCTCTTCGGCTGCGACTTCCTCGGGGCGGGCCTCGAGCGTCGCCTTCTGGACCTCGACGCGCCGGAGGGGGTAGATGGTCTTGGCCTCGTTGTAGATGGCCGATGAGAGCCGTCCCTCGACGATGCTATCGACGAGATCCTCGAAGGGGCGGTCGCTCGCGGCGTCCTCGACGAGGTCGATCATCGTCCGGCGGATGGCCTTCTCCTGGCTCTCGTCGGCGCCTTTCGTCGTCAGCGCGACCGGCTGGATCTGCAGGCGGTAGTCGTCGGTCGTCAGGACCGTCACGTACGCCTCGACCTTCGAGGAACCCCGGCGGACGAGGCTCCGCAGGTAGTCGCGCGTCAGTTCGTGCTTGACGAACTCCGAGTAGGCGGTGTCCGTCGCGACTTCCGTGATCTTGAAGGTGAGTTTCGTGTTGTTCTCGCTGGCGTCGTTGCGGATGTCGCCGAGCGTCGTCTCGATGGTGCGACCCAGGACCTTCTCGGCCTCGTCGGCCGGCGTCTCGCCGAGTTTCTCCCGGTCGAACTGCTCCGGGGCCAGCACCTCGTACCACTGCTTCTGTTGCTTGCGTCTGGATACTGATCGTTCGCTCATGTCTGTGTATCTTCGTCTGTCTGTTGCTGTGTGTCGATGTCTCGTGTGTCGGTACTCGCCAGCCGCGTCGCGACCTGGAGGTTGACGACGTAGTCGTCGACAGTCGCCTGGAGGCCGCCCGTACTCGACCGGTGGATGGTCGTCGTGACCGTCGCGTCGTCGACTGCGGTGTCCATCTCGTCGGTGTTGTCCGGGCCGAGTGCTGCCGCCACCGCACGGGCGGTCGCAGCGTCGGCGTGTGTCGTGCGAACGCGTGCGCGTCTCATTGTGCCTCCCTGAACGCGACGACGAACTCCGAGTCCTCGGCGTCGAACCGGGCACGCCCGCGCCGCGGGGTGCCGTTGCCGGTCCCGCCGACGGCCGTTGCCGCAGTCGCCATCGCCGTTCCGACGTCCGGGCCCGTCTCGGGCGTCCGGACCGCCGCGGCTTCGCCGTCTGCGACGACGAGCACGACCGGCTCCGGCGAGCGGAAGTCCCTGACGAGCCGCGCGACGGTCCCGACCGGCGCCGCCTCTGCACAGCAGACGGCGTACAGGCCGTCGTACCGGCCGGTCGTCGCCGCACGGACCGCCCGGTGTGCGCGCCGGCCGTGGGCCCGCCAGGCGTCGAGTGCCGCCTCGTGGTCGTCCGCGCCCAGCGCGAGTCCGACGCCCACGCCGGGGCGCGTCCGCGCGAGTGCGTCGAGGACGTCCGCGTAGCCGCCCACGGTCCCGAACGGACCGCCGGCGTAGGGCCGGAAGAACCGCTCGACGGCCGCCGTCCCCCGCTCGGTCACGTCCTCGTCGCCGGCGACGGCGAGCGCGACCAGCGAGGCCACGCGGCGGCGCGCCTCCTCGTCCATCGCGGCCGTGTCGACGCCCGCGAGCAGGTCGGCGGCCGCCTCGGGGTCCCCGGAGACGGGCGCGTGCAGGAGCGTCGAGTGCGCGATGGCCTCGACGGGGTCGTCGACCGGGCCGGCGACACCCGGCCGGCGCGCCAGCCCCAGCCGTTCGGGGTCGAGCCGTTCGCCCGGGACAGCGTCCGCGGCGACGACGCCGGCGAGTGTCAGCGTCGGGTCCGGCTCGAATCCCGGCGGCGCGATCTCCGTTGCCACGTCGTATGCGGCGCGGCTGGCGACGCCGTCGACCCCGAGTGACGCGTCCGCCGCGGCCGCGGGCCGGCCGAGTGCGAGCGTCAGGTCGGCGTCGGTCGCCCGGTCGGCACCCGCGGGCAGCCCGGCGACGGTCGCCTGGAAGGGGGTGTCGCCGGCCTCGAGGGCGTCGGCGAGCACGCCCAGCGCAGCGAGCGCGTCGCCGTTTGCCCCTGCGACGAGGCGGACGAATCTGGCCTCCCCGAGGGCGGCGGCGACGTCGCTGATCGCGGGTGCAGCCCCGTCCGGGCGACCTGTCGTCGACATCTATAGGACCCGTTTTGCGGTGTCGTAACTGTAGGTGAACTCCTCGTCGAGTTCGTCGCCGCGGTAGTAGTTGACGAGGCGGCGGATCTTCGACTCGGTGTTCTGGAGCGCGCGCTTGTTCTGGTAGTCGGTCGGGTTCTCCTCCATGTGGTCGCGCAGGCGAACCGCCTGCTCCATGAGGTTGCGCAGATCCTCCGGGAGTTCGGGGTCTGCGTCGTGTTCCTCCAGGATTTCGGTTATCTTCTTGCCCGTCGCGAGCGAGACGTCCGGGATCGGCGTGCCGTGGACGCCCTCGTCGCGGAGTTTGAGGCCGATCTCGCTCGGGCCGTGGCCCGCCTCGGCGAGATCCACCACCCGCTGCTCGATCGCCTCTTCGTCGACGTCACTCCACTCCGGTGGGTCGTCTGCCACGGGCCGGTCCGAACCGGAGGACCCGCGGCGGCGTGAGTGCATTCGTGCCATGGTTTCTTTGGAACTGCACGGACCGCTCCGTGGTCCGCGAGACTGCTCGCGTGCGTCGCGTGACGCGAACACCACCGCAATCCCGAGCCACCCAATCGGGTGGCGCTGTCAGATTTGCGGCCGTGCGTTCCCACCTGTACCCAGCCTGTCCGTCCTGTTAACGGTTTCTTTCTCCACACGGTTCGGTGCCCGTCCGCCCCACGTGTCCCGAGACAGGCCGGACAGTACCACCGCACGGGGGCTCACCGGACCAGCGACAGGTCGATCTCGTGGGCGGTCACGTACAGCCGGGAGAACGAATCCCGCTGACACTCGGTGACGCCGCCGGCCGGGCCCGAGCAGTCGAAGCCCTCCTCTTCGAGGTGGTCGTGCCAGCGGTCGGCCCGCGGCGAGGTGACGTTGAGGACGACCGTCTGGTAGGTGCCGTCGGTGTCGCTGACGACGACATCCCGATCCGTGACTGCGCTTCGCACCAGCACCGTCCCTCCGCTGACGCTGACGGTTCCGGTCGACCGCGTTGCCGGGATTGTGATGTGGACGTTGTCGTCGCTGCTGAGCACCGGCGGGTCCGAAACCACGAGCCCGCCGTCGCGGTTCGTCCGGAACACGGCCCCGGCCTCGTAGACGAGATTCCGTTCCTCGTCGAGTCGCTGGACCACCGGCCGGACGGTGTAGCTGGTGTCGTTGTCCCAGGAACTCCCGTCGTAGAGGTGGACGCGGACGGTCACGTTGTCGCCGGTCCGCAGTTGGCTGTCCCCGATGTTCATCTCCGTCGCACGGCTGGGCGCGTGTTCGGTGTGGAGCTGTGCCATGTTGTCGTGCAGGACGTCGAAGGCTGTCTCGGCGTTCCGGTTCTGCTCGGCAGAGCGAACGTCCTCGAGCACACCGATCCCGACGCCGGACACGAGGCCGATCGATGTGAGGACGAGACCGAACACCAGCACGTAACCGATCACCTCGCTGACAGCGCGGTCGCCGGTGCTGGCGTCAGCCATTCCGTATCACCAGTTCGTCGGCCGATTCGTCGTAGACGACGACCACCTCGCCGCCGTTCGCCGTCGACTCCCCGACAGCGGTGGTGTTCTCGATCTCGACTGTCACCGACACGTCGGGATCGGTCGCGTTGAGGTGGAGTGTCCCCCCGTCCGCGGTGACCAGTTCGACGCGGTAGCTCGCCCCGCTCACCCGCCTGGGGAACGTCTCGTTGACAGCCACGGTCGGCGTACCGTCTCCAGCCTCGACGAGGCGGTCGGCGGCCTCCACGTTCCCCGCGAGGTGCTGGCCGACGACCTCCAGTTCCTGGCGGACGACCTCTTCGCGTGTGTCCTCGACGAACCCGGTGCCGGCGATGAGCAACCCGGCCGTGAGTAGTCCGGCGATCGCCAGCGTGAGGGTGTACCCCAGCGCGATCGAGACCGCTCTGTCAGCCATCGTCCTCACCCGGTCGGATCGTGATCGTCGTGCTGTAGTGGAGTGACTGGGACTCGTACTCGTATTCGACGTCGAAGACGAGGATCCGGACCGCGACCGTCGGCGACGTCCCGTTGAAGTCGCTCTCGTCGACGACCGGTGTCTCGCCGTCCCGCTCGAGGGTCACCGTGTAGTTGCCGGTGACGTTGTTCGCCTCCCCGTAGGCGACGTCGTACCCGGCGAAGCCGGTGTAGGTCCGGTTGGCGGTGTCCAGCGTGTCGGTACACACCGTTCCCGTGTCGTCCTCGACCTTGCCCGCGGTCAGGTTGATGATGAAGCTGCCGCTGCTCGCCTGCGGTTCGCACGCCGCGAGAAACCCGGACGTATCGTCGCGCACTGTGACGTTGTACGTGGACCCCGATTCCTCGAAGACGGCCATCTCCCAGGACCCGCCGCCGCTCGAGTCGTTGATGTAGGCGTGGAACGCGTAGCTCTCGTTGTCCGTGCCGGCGCCGGTCACGTTGAACGTCGCATTCTGGAGCCGGTCGGCGTCGGTCGCGAGCGTCCAGTCGCGCTCCCCGGAGGCGTTCGTGAAATTCGACGTAGCGTTGTTGTCGATTCGCGCCTCGACGACAGGCGAGGAACTGTCGAGTTCAACCGTGACGACCCGCGCCCGACGGGCGTTCTGCAGACCGCCCTGGGCGCTGACGTTCCCGAGGTTCGCCTCGACGTTGTCGACCAGGTCCGAGGTGTTCTGCTCGTTGACCTCGATGGCGAGTTGCTCGGCACCGTCGGCGACCTCGTGCCGGTAGGTGAGCGCGTCGCTCGCACCGGTCGTCTCCCCCCGCGTGGCGAGATTCCCGACGAAGATCGCCGAGTTGACCACGAGCGCCAGCGCCACGAAAGTCACAGCCAGCACGACGCCCGCCACCAGAATGAGCTGGCCGCGGTCGCTCATATCCGCCACGCGACCACCTCCACGCGGACGTGGTTGTAGAGGGCGCGGTGCCCGCTCCCGGTCCCGGCGTCGGGGGCGTAGAAGTCACTCGTGTTCCCGACTCTCGTCCCCGTCCCGGTCCCGTTCGCGTGGACCAGTTCGTCGCTGTCC
>JAHENO010000124.1 GCA_018609945.1 Haloarculaceae archaeon
AGCCGTGAGTCGGTCCCCAGCGGATCGCCCGGAGCGGCGTCGACGTAGGGGTACGAGTCGTCGAACTCGTGGGCGCCCTCCCGGATCCGGCCGGTGAGTACGCCGTCCCCGAGCATGTACGGCACCACGACCACCGCGTCGGGCCGGTGTTTGGCCATCCCGTGGAGCGTCTCGTCGAGCAACGGTTCGGTGACGCCGACGAACGTCGCCTCCACACGATCGAACTCACGGCCCTCGTAGAGCAGGCGCGCGAGCTTGTGGACGTCGGCGTTGGCGTCGGGGTCGCTGGACCCGCGGCCACAGAGCGCGACCGCCACCTCGTCCTCGTCGCGGTCGACGCCGAGTTCCGCCTCGACTGCGGCGGCGCGGTCGTCGAGCAGATCCAGGATGGCCGGGTGGACGCCCAGGTGGGCGCCGTTGTTGATAGTCAGTTCAGGGTGGTCGGCGCGGGCCCCCTCGACTGCCAGGGGCACGTCGTTCTTGACGTGGCTGGCCGCGAACAGCGAGAGTTGGACGACCGTGATTTCCGAGACGGCGCCGGCAAGGCCGGCAATCGCCTCCGGGATGGCTGGCGCGGCCAGTTCGAGGAAGGCCGCGTCGACCGGCAGGCCGAGCCGGTCTTCGAGCGCGGCCGCGAGTTCCCGGACCTGCTCGTTGGACTTCTCGCGGCGCGAGCCGTGCCCGACCAGCAACACGGCCTCGTCGTCGATCGCGTCGGCGAGCGCCGTCGGTGCGGTCCCCGTGGTTTTTCCGCCGCTCGTCTCCGCGGGGTCGCTCCGACTCATCCTTGCCCGTCGGCCTGGTCGAGGCTCCGCCGGAGTTTTCGCCGGCGCGCGGGCGAGAACAGCCCCGACTCCTCGCTGCCCTCGTAGAGCCACGGCCCCACGTCGGGGACAGCGCCGTCTTCGAGGCCGAACCAGTAGCCGCCCGAGGAGATTTCCGCGATGTCCTCGGTGGGCGCTTCGACCGGCAGGTCAGCGAGCAACCCCTGGATCCGCTCCAGGAGTCGCCGGCGGTCGTGGACGAACGAGACGCCAACGGTCCCCGCGGAGGACTTGAAACAGACGGTGCCACAGCCCTCGAGCAGCCCGCGCAGCAGCTGGCGGCGATGGTCGTCGAAGACATCCAGGCGGTAGCCGCCGGGTCCGTCACCCAGCGGCAACCCCAGCGAGGCGCTCGCACGGTCCCCGAGGCTGCCGAGCACCTGTACGGTGTACTCGTCCTCGCGGCGGGTCAGAGCAGTGTCGTGGGCGTACTCCCGTTCCCGGATGCGGTGGTCGACCTGTTCGGCGCCCGCAATGGCTGCCAGCCGCCGGGCCGCGGTCTCGTCGCCGGTCCGGACGGTCACACAGTCCGTCGCGACGTCGCCGTCGCCGACGACCCGGCCCCAGAAGTACGCCGTCTCCGGGTGCCGCTCAAGCAGGTCACGCGGCGTGTCGGTCTCTACTGACATACTGCCCCCTCGCTTCGCTCGTCGGCCGTTTCGTCCAGTTCCTCGACCGTGATGGCCCCGGGCGGGCACGCCGCGGCGGCCTGTCTGGCCGTCTCCAGGCGGTCGTCGTCGAACTCCGCGACGACGCTGCCCTCGTCCGTCCGGTAGGTCTCGGCCGTCGCCGCCTCGAAGTCTGCCAACCCCTCGTCGCTCTCGACGAAGCGGTCGTCCCGGACAAGGCAGGCGAAGATGCCCTCGCAGGCGTCTGTGTCGATTGTCACGCGGTACATGGTCAGTAGTCGTATTTGCTCTCGTAGCCCCGCGGGGTGACCATCCGGTCGTCCCAGACGTAGGTATCCTCGGTGCCGACGAGGATAGTCGTCGTCATGTCGATCAGGTCGGTCTCGCCCAACTCTTCGAGGTCGCCCAGGTCGACGATCTCCGTCGCCTCGTCCTCGCGGCCCGCGCCGTGGACAATGCCCACCGGCGTCTCCGGATCGCGGTGGTTCAGGAGGATCTCACAGCACTTCTCGAAGTTCTCGCGGCGCTTGCGGCTCCAGGGGTTGTAGATGGCGATTGTAAAGCCCTCGCCAGCGACGGCGTGGAGCCGCGACTCGATCTCGGGCATCGGCGTCAGGTGATCGGACAGCGACACCGAGACGGTGTCGTTGACCAGCGGCGCACCCAGGCGTGCGGCACAGGACTGCGCGGCTGGAACCCCCGGCACCACTTCGAAATCGACCATCGAGGCCGTGGCGCCTTTCGATTCGAGGATTTCCAGCGCCAGGCCCGCGAGCGCGTAGACGTTCGGGTCGCCGCTGCCGACGATACCGACGTCGTGGCCCGCGAGCGCGCGGTCGATCGCCTCCTCGGTCCGGGAGACCTCGCCGCACATCGGCGTCGAGTAGATCTCGTCGGCTCCCTCGGTGATGTCGTCCGGGATGAGGTCGATGTACGTCGTGTAGCCGACGATGTGATCGACCTCCCCGAGGGCCGCCTGTGCGCGCTGTGTCATCCCCTCCGGCTGGCCGGGGCCGAGGCCGACGGCCACCAGCCGGCCGGGGTCGGCGTCGAAATCATCGACCGTCGACCCGACCTCCTCCTCGTCGCTCGAACTCGCGCCGCACTTCGAGGAACTGCTACTGTCGGTGGATTTCGACGCGCCGCACTTCGATTCAGTGCTCGCGTCTGTGGTTTCGGTCGTCGAGGCGCCACACTTCGACGTGCTCGCGTCCGCGTCTGCGGTGTCCGTCGAAGCGCCACACTTGGATTCTGTACTCGTACCGGTGTCGGTGTCGGGGGTTGTGTCGGTGCTCATCAGAAGTCCTCCACGTCACGCCCGCCGCGCGGGGTGACGAGAAAGTCGCGGTAGTCGTTCGCCCATTCCTCTGTCTCGTGGTTGCCCACGAGGATCGACGTGCCCATGCCGCCCACTTTGTCGTCGTGTTCGGTCGACTCGCCGAGCGTCGTCAGAGTGTGTGTCTCGCCGTCGAGGTTGCGGCCGGCGTCGCCCCGGCCAGCGTCGTTGATGATAGCCACGGGAACGTCGTCGGCGCGCTCCTCGCGCAACACCTCGATTGCGCGCTCGTAGTCCCGCCAGCAATTGTACAGAACGACGACGAACCCCGAGATGGCCGCGGCCCGAAGTTTCTCCTCTATCTCGGGCCAGCCGCGCCACTTGTCGGACAGCGAAACCGTACAGAAGTCGTTCGAGAGCGGCGCGCCGAGGTTGGCGGCCCCGCCGAGCGCCGCCGTGACGCCGGGGACGATCTCGATGGGAACGTCCGTGGCCTCGTCCTCCTGGGCCATCACGAACATCAGATCGCTTTTGCCGTAGACGTTCGGGTCGCCACCCGAGACGTGGGCGACGTCCTCGCCGTCTCGCACCCGCTCGAAGGCCTCGCGGGCGAGTTCGACCTGCCGGCCCATCGTCGACCGGACCAGTTCCTGACGGCTTCCGTTCGGCCGTTCGAGCAACGTGCCTCCCTCCGTGGCCGTGCCGCCGTCGGCTGCAGCCTCGATTTCAGCACTCTCTGGTGGAAGCGTCCCGTCCCGGCGGAGGAACTCCTGGTAGAGGTTCGACGCGAACACGCAGTCGGCCGTCCGGATGACGTCCGTGGCGCGCTGGGTCATCGCATGGGGGAGTCCGGGCCCGATGCCGACGACGTACAGCGTACCGTACTCCTCGGGAGCGCTTTCGCCGGTCATGTTATCGCCCCACCGCCACTGTCACGGCTTCGTCGAACCGTTCCTTCTCGACGAGCAGGTCGTGCTCGCGCCCGCCGGCGATGGCCGAGGCCTCCGCGATGCCCGGCCAGCCGATGAGTTCCTTCGACCGCGAGGGCGTCGGCCCCTCGAACTCTTCGAGGGTTTCCTTCTCGAAGGAGACGACGCCCACGCCCAGTTCCTCGGCGGCCGCGAGCAGTCCCTCCTCGTCTTCTTTCCGGGTGCCCGTGGCGACGAACTCCACGTCCCCGAGGTCGTACTCGGTACCTTCGAGGGTACGACGCCAGGCGTCGAGGAACTGCTCCTTTTTCGCCCCGGAGACGCTGCCCGTCCCGAGGACGACGCCGTCGTCGCTGTTGCGCTTGAGGACGGTCACGTCGTCGCCCACCATCACAGCGCGGGGACCGTCCAGGCGCGCGACCGGGCCGAGGTTCTCGTCCAGGACAGCGAGGTTCGTCGCCACCGTCGAGTCGCCGTTGACGACGTGGGTGTCGAGTGCCTTCGCGCGCTCCTCGACGCCCTGTTTGCCCGCGGCCTCGCTTGCGGTCGTCATCGCCGGCACCGCGCCCATCGTCGCCAGGTCCTGCGCGACCTGGTTGGCCCCGTGGTGCCCGCCCGTGATGGGGATGGCCCAGGTCAGTTCCTCGTCGACGACACAGACCGCGGGGTCGTCCCACTTGTCATCGAGGAGGGGTGCGGTCTTGCGCATCGCGATGCCCGAGGCCATCAGCCCGACGAAACAGTCGTACTCGCCCCAGTGTTCCGCGAACACCTCGCCGTGGTATTCGACGATGTCGATGCTGTCGTAGCGGTCGCCGATTCTTGCTCTGATCTCCTCGGCGATGTCCATCTTGCGTTCGAAGGAAATGATGGCGATCTCCTCTGCGACCTCCCCGTCGGAGTCGGGGGTCGAGCAGTGGCCGCCGTTGCTGTCGTCGCTGTCTGTGCTCGTAGTCTCTGTGGAGTCGTTCGTATCAGTACTCATTGTCAGTCGTCAGCCTCCTGTACCGCGTCGTCGGTGCCGTCAGAATCCGGGCCGCGCGAGGCCCACCCGTCGTAGAGGTACGAGCGGTCGTAGCCAGCCTCGCCGACGGCCTCGCCGATGATCACCAGTGCCGAGGCGCGGTAGCCTGCCTCCTCGATTTTCTCGCCGATGCTCCCGATGGTGCCCTCGATGACGTCCTCGTCGGGCCAGGAGGCGTGATACACGACCGTCACCGGCGTCTCAGGGTCGTGACCCGCCTCCAGCAGGCGGTCCATCGTCTCGCTGACGGCGTGGGTCCCGAGGTAGATGCAGGTCGTCACGTCGCCCATCCCGACGAAGTCGCCGATGTGGTCCTCTTCCGGGTCCAGCGTCTTGCCCTGCGGCCGGGTAAAGGCGACGTGGTTGGCGACGCCGTTCAGCGTCAGTTGCGTCCGGAGTGTGGCACTCGCCGCGAACGCCGAGGTCACGCCGGGAACGAAGTAAGCCGGCACGCCCTCGCTGGCCAGCGCGTCCATCTGTTCCAGGGCAGCCCCGTAGATGGCGGGGTCGCCGCTGTGCAGGCGGACGACCGTCTGGCCGGCCTCGTAGGCGTCGCGCATCAGCGGGATCAGCTCTTCGAGGTCCTTGCCGATGCTCGATACCGTCTCGGCGTCGGCACAGTATGCTTCCAGGAGTTCGCTGTTGACGAGCGACCCCGCGTGCACCACGAGGTCGGCGGCCTCACAGAGTTCCCGCCCGGTGACCGTCAGCAGACCGGGGTCGCCCGGCCCGGCACCGATGAACGGAATCCCCTCGGGCGTATCGCCCGCGGTGAACCCCTGTGGCCGACTCGTCCGCCGGTCACCGCTCGCCTCGTCGATGGCCGCCTGCGGGTCGGCTGTGGCGCCGGTATCCGTTCCTGGCGCGTCGTCGTCGGTCACCACCACTCACCCCCCTCGGGCGGGTCGTCGCCACAGAGGACGCTCTCGGAGCGTTCCAGTTCCGCGACCTCGCCACCCTCGATCTGACCGCCGTCGGTCGTCGCGCGCGGCGACTGCTCCTCGGCGGCGAACTTCGCCGTCGCGCGTGGTTCCCGGGTTCCGGGTTTCTCGGCGTAGGCCAGCGTGTAGTAATCGCGCTCCGCGATGACCTCGGGGTCGTACGTGACGACCGTCTCGCCCTGTTCCATGTAGAGTCGCCGGCCGTACGTGACCTCGTAGCCGGCCTCGACGAGTCCCTCGTGGGTCGCAGGCGCGTCGGTGACCTTGAACAGGATCATGCGGTCCGGACCTGTCGGGGAGTGGCCCCCGGCGGCCTCCCGTAGCGCCAGGCTGGACCCCGAAGCGACTTCGACACCGAGCGCGGTCGTGAAGGCGGTGACCGCACTCACGCCG
>JAHENO010000125.1 GCA_018609945.1 Haloarculaceae archaeon
CCTCCAGCAGGGCGTCGAAGGCCTCCCGAAGCGTGGCCTCGCCAGCGATGTCGAGCGTGACCGAGTCCTCCCCGGCCGCCTCGGCGAGGGTTGCGAAGAGCCGCCATTCCATACCTCCCCGTGGGGGCGCCGCGACCAAGAGCGTTCTCACTCGTCGAGGCGCACATCCCCGCCCGGGCTGTCCGAGACGGCGTCGACACGGTCGGCGTCGCCGGGGTCGGACTCCTTTTTCGTACTGCCGGCTATAAGCCCGTGAGAAATTTCGACCACCCGTGGGGTCGAATATCTTCACGAAGTTATAGCCGGCAGTATCAGTTCCCGGACGGGTGACCTCCGCCACTCCCGTCCGCGGGCGTCGGCGATGTCTCGGTCGGGGACTGGCCGTCGGCGTCGGCGTCCAGCGAGGGGTCGAGCGGTTTCGCGGCCGTCTCCAGCCGGCGGAGCGACTCGGGGCGGGCGATGGCGAAGACGCGGTCGCCCGGCGCGAAGACGTGTCCGCGCTCGGGCACGCCGACCGGCGGGCCGTCCTCGGGTGTGACGGCGACGACGGCCACGTCGAGCGCGCCGACGGGCAGCCCGTCCAGGGGGCTGCCGGCCGCCACGACGACCGAACTGAACGTCTCGTCGGCCGCGCGCAGCAGGGAGGCGAACTCCCGGTCGGGGCGGTCACCAACGGGCAGCGTCACGAGGTGGTACTCCCTGCTGGGGTCCACCTTCGTCGTGTCCGCGGCGTCGATGGCGAGCGTGACGACGTCGTCGGCGACGCCGCGCAACTCCGCGGTGAGGAGCCGCCGTGGCGGGTCGGTCTCCCAGACCTGCACGCGGTCGCCGGCGCTGGCGGCGAAGGCGGGGTCGGCCCGGACCGCGACCGCGCTGCTCTCGGGGGGGAGCGTCGGCCCGATGCCCGCCGCCCGGCTCCCGAGAGCCAGGTATTCCACAGTGCCGTCCGCGGCGAGGTCGACGTCGACGGTGCCGACGGCGTAGTCGGCCTCGAGCCGCGAGACCAGGCGCTCGCGCAACTCCTCGACGGTCAGCCGCCGCGGGAACAGGAAGGTGCGGTCGGCGAGTTCCTCCTTGACCTCCTCGGGCACGGGGTCGTACCCGACGACGTCCTCGATCTCTCCGGGGAGTTCGACCGCGGTCGCGCGACCGACCGTCTCGACCAGGCGCCCCACGTCGCGGTCGACGCCCTGGATATCGCTCCGGAGGACCACGTCCGCCCCCAGCCGGTCGCCGGCGCGCCGGCCCAGGAACACCCCGCCGGTCGCCAGCGCGAACGCGACGATGTTGAACAGCGCCACTTCCCGCTCGGTCGGGAGCGTGCTCCCGCCGATGACCTGTCCGAGCGCCCGCGAGGTGTTGAGATAGGCCGCCACCCCGGCGAGTCCGACCAGCAGGGCGAGCCCGACGGGGACCTCCTCGCGGACGTACCACCGGTAGAGGAACGCCGCCAGCCCGGCGAGCGCACCCGCCAGGAGGACGAGCCAGACCAGTTCGGCGAGGAGCTCGGTCGCCTCCTGGACTGTCGAGGCGGCGACGACCATCAGTCCCCACCCCGCGGCTCCGTGCCGTCCAGTGCCGATCCGAACGCGTCGAGGGCGTCCCGCGCCCCGACGGCGAAGAGTTCGTCGCCGTCGCCGAGGGTGGTCGTCCCGTCGGGTGCGAACGTCCAGCCGTCCCCGGTCCGCGCGGCGAGCACCGCCACGCCGTAGGTCTCGCGCAGGCCCGCCGTGCCCAGCGGCTGGCCGTCCAGCAGACCGCCAGCCCGGACGGTGAACCGGCGAAAGCGCTTGTTCGCCCGCCGGAGCAGCGACACCACCTCGTACTCGCGGCGGGTGCCGCGGGATTCCACGACGACCTTGGCCTCGCCGGCCCGGAGCAGCGGCTGGACGTCTGCCCGGGTCACCGCGACCGTCAGCCGCCCCTCGCCGCCCGTCGTCGTCGGTGCCCGGACCGGCGTCGGCGTCCCGTCGTCCTCGCTCTCGGCGTCCGCGGGGGTCGTCGGGTCGACCCGCTCCTCCTCGACCGATCCGTCCGCGTCCGGCCCCGAGCGGGCACTGACGACGGTCCCCCGGACCTGCGCGTCGGGAGTGACGACCGTCACCTCGTCGCCGCGTGCCAGTCCCGTCGGGACGAGTGCGTCCACGGAGACGGCGTGGCGGTCCTCGGCGACGCGCTTCGAGAGCCCCGAGAAGGATGGCGCGGCGACGACCGTCGCCCGGCCCCGCTCGTCGATGGTCACCGAGACGTCCCCGAGGTCGTACTCGGTGCGCAGCCGCGCAGCCATTCGCTCTTCGAGTTCCTCGACCCGGAGGTCGGCGGGAAAGGTGAGTTCGGCGGCGCGGATCTCGGCACGCAGGTCGTCGGGCAGGGGTGGGTACCCCTCCATGTCGGCCACCTCGCCGACGACGCGGACCCGGACCTCGTCGCCGCCGCCGATGAATTCGGCCAGGTCCCGCGAGAGGTGCTTGGAGCGCAACCCCGACAGCGAGAGTCGCCTCGGGACGCTCGCGCCCATCTGGTCGCCCTTGCTGTGGGCGAACAGCGCGAGCATCCCCACCACCAGCACCGCTGTCGCCACGCGTGGCGCATTGGGCGTCTGCATGAACGTCGGGTCGGCGAGGGCCAGCAGGCCGCCGTTGACCCCTGCCAGCGCGATGGCGAGCACGAGCATCCCGAACCCCGGCAGGGTGACGCCCGTGACGTACTTGAAGGTGAACCCGAGTGCCCAGGAGATGAGTGCCGGGATGATCCCGACCAGCAGACCCAGATAGACGCCGAACAGTATCTCGACCGGCAGCGACGCCATACCCGCCCTCATGCGGTCCGGCGCCAAAGGACTGTCGCCGGTCGGCGCCCGAAATCCGCCGCGTTCGGTCCCGAACCGCGGGATCGACACCCCTCTCTCACAATTACGGCCCCGTCGCCGTCAGTGTCGGTCGACGATAGCCACGTCGGTACCGATCTCGTCGCTGTCGATCCGTTCGAAGGTCGGCGGCGAGACGAACCGGGAGGCCGCACTCCGGTCCTGGCTTGCTCCGATGATGACGAGGTCGTACCCGTGCCCGTGTCGCGCGAGAAACTCCTCGACAGACGACTGCGAGACGCGCGTCTCGATGTCCCCACGGAAGGGTTCGACGAGGTCGGCGAGGGTCTCCTCTGCCCGCCGGCGCTCCCGTTCGGTCCCCACGCAGGTGCCGACGCTGACCTCCCCGGAGTCGCCCGCGAGACGCGTCGCGAAGTCGATCATGCTGTGTGCGACGCCGCTGTCCCCGCGGACCGGCACGAGGATCCGCTCCCAGCGCGTGTCCCGCTCGTGTGAACGGTGGACGAGGACGTCGCGCCCGCCCCGGAACAGGTTGCCGACGAACCCGGAGACGCTGTTGCCGTCGGCCTCGTAGGGGGTGACCACGAGGTCGCAGTTGGCCTGGCGTGCCGTCCGGAGAACAGTCTCGGCGGGCGCGGGGCCGGCAGTCGCGACGACCACCTGGCACGGCACGCCAACCTGCGTCTCGATGTCGCTGGCCCGCCGTTCGAGGTCGTACACTGCCTCGCTCACCAGTTCGTGAGCGTCCAGTTCATCCGGATCGAGGGTGTCGTCCCCGATCCGCTCACCCTCCAGGCTCGGCCCGGTTCGGACCAGATCCGTCCCGCCGTGGGCTTCGAGCAGCGACCGCTCGGCGCGTGCCAGCCACTCCTCCTCGACGATGTCGAGCAACACGACCTTCCCAGCGCGGTGGGCGGCTGCGAGTCTGGCCGCGAGCATCGCAGTCGCTCCGGCGTGGGGGCCACGCATCGGAACGAGGACGTGGTCGTCACCGCTGGTCGTCTCGTAGAGGTAGCGGGCGCGCTGCTCGTAGATCCAGCGTCGCCAGCCGACGAAGGCGACCGCGACGATCGCGCTACTGACTGCGGCGCTGAGCACGAAGAACTCGGGATTGTCGACGCGGGCCCGAACGAACAGCGTCACGAGCGCCATCGCAAAGGCCGAGGGCTCCTCGACGCCGAGGACCCACGTGGCCAGGCCCGTGAGAAAGATCGTCAGTGCCGCGCCAGCGGCGTGGATCTGTCCGGGCGGTGTCGTATACAGGACAGTCGCCGCCTCGACGCCGACCCAGCCACAGGCGGCACCCGTCGTGAGACCTGCGACGAACCGGAGCGGCGACGCGTACCGTCCCTCCGGGTCGGCAAAGAGCGTGTACGCACCCGACGCCAGCGGCGGATACACCAGAAAGGAAAGCGCCCCGACCGCGTTCGAGAGGGTCGTGACCAGTGCCATGAGCACCGGAACGAGGACCAGCACCGAGAGATGGACCAGCGTGTTCGTCCGTTCGAGCCAGCGCCGCAGGTCGCGTACCTCCCGCTGCTCTACCCGACGCACCCGTCGCAAAAGCGACCGCCAGCTGTCCTGCATTACCCCCGGCTTGGCCGGTGGACGAATAAATATCTGTCCGGATGGACTGTTCCGACACCACGCAGCAAGCCCAGCGCCCTCCGCTCCCTCGAATCGATCCGTGTACTGCGGTCGAGGGTGTCCCGGGCAGGGAGTTCGATTTCGGTCGTCGCGACCCGGTCACCGGAGAACTCCCGGGAGACCGCGACGGTGACGCGCCCGTCGTGTTCGGACCTGATGGTCTCTGCGGCGTCGTCCGGGACCCGGAACACCACCACGACGCGCGCCCCCGGCTCGGCGAAGAAGGCGCGGGCGTGGTGATTCTCGAGGCCGTCGGGCGTTTCGAGGGTCACGTCCAGTCGTGTGTGGAACGCTCCCCCGTTGGCGACGACGACCCCGACCCCGGTGTCGTGGCGGGCGTTTCCGACGACCACGTCGGCCGACCGGTTCCAGGGCAGGTCACCCGACCCGGCGGCAGTCTCCGCGATCGCTACCGCGCCGCCGCCCTCAGCCTCGAACGTGGCCGAGTCGACGGTCACGCCCGAGAGTGCCACCACCTCGACCCGGTACGTGCCGGCCAGGGCGGGGAGTCTCTCCGGGGGCAGGGAGTCGTCGAACCAGACGCGGAACGGAACGGTGGTGGGTTCGTCGCCCGTCTCTGCCCGGGGGAGACGCTTCGTGACTGTCGTCCCGTCGGGTGCGGTGACTCTCACCCGTACGTCCGCAGGTCCACCCTCCAGGGTGACGTTGAGTGCGGGGTCAGCCACCAATTCGACCCCTGAGTCCACCGACGTGACCGAAACCGCGTTCGCGGCCGCGAGGTTCGCCCCGAGACCGAGCGCGAGAGCGACGGCCGCCGCCACGGCGACGCCAGCGGCGACGGTCCGTGCCCGGGGCACCCGGTCGTCGCGTGCTGTCAGACCGCGAAACCCTTTCGAAAGGGCGACCGCGAGGAAGCCGGCGGCGCCGAACGCGGCCGGGTAGCCCATGTAGCCGCCGTCCGCGAACAGGTACTGGAAGGTGTCCGCGTATCCGTTCGTCAGGACGCCGTAGGCCAGGATGGCGACGAAAAAGAGAAAGGGTCCGACCACGCTCGCGACGGCGAAGTTGGGGCGGTCGAGGTTCCGCTCTTCCAGCAGCGTCCAGGCGACGACGGCGAAGGCGGCGGCCGCGAGGGCCGTGTAGACCGTGCCGGACAGATACAGCGCCACCAGGTCGCGGGCCGGGACGACGGCGACGACGGGGACCGCCATGCCGACGAGGAACAGCGCGACCGCTTCGGGGAGGTCTTCGTTCGGATCGGAGGGCATCGCTATCGGGATTGTGACCGCCCGGGTGAAATGTTTTTGGCGACCTTCCCAGTCATAATGACTGCTGTAGTTCATTACTGGATCGACCGCACGACGGACCGCGGTCGGCCCGGAAAATAGCTACAGCAGTCATTATCAGGCCCGGCACCGCTCGCAGAACGCCTCGACCATCCCCATCCCGGCGTCGGTCAGGATGCTCTCGGGGTGAAACTGGACGCCGACGTGAGGTCGCTCGCGGTGGCGGACCGCCATCACCACCTCGCGCTCGTCGTCGGTGTGGGCAGTCTCGACCAGCGGGTCGGGGAGGTCCTCGCGTTCGACGGCCAGCGAGTGGTACCGGCCCGCCTCGAACGTCTCCGGGAGGTCCGCGAAGATCCCCCGGCCGTCGTGGCGGACCGTCGAGGGCTTGCCGTGGACGACCTCCGGCGCGTGGCCCACGTCCCCGCCGGCGGCCGCACACAGCGCCTGGTGGCCCAGGCACACCCCGAGTGTCGGGTAGTCGAGTTCCCGGAAGACGGGGATCGAGACGCCGGCGTCCTGGGGAGTGCCGGGCCCCGGCGAGACGACGATCCCGTCGGGGTCGATCCGCCGGACGTCCGCGACGTTGAGCGCGTCGTTTCGGCGGACGTCGACGATCCCCTCCTCGGGGGCGCCGACCGCCTCGCCCACGTACTGGACGAGGTTGTAGGCGAAGGAGTCGTAGTTGTCGACGACGAGGATGTGGGTCATCAGTCGGCGACCCCCTGGCGCTCGACCGCGAGGTCGGCCCGGTCGCCGAGCGCGGCGTCGAGTGCCCGCACCAGCGCCCGGCCCTTGTCGAGGGTCTCGTCGTACTCGCGGTCGGGCACCGAGTCGTGGACGATGCCCGCACCCACGCGCAGGAAGTACTCCTCCCACCGCCGGACGAGGGTGCGGATGACGATGTTGAGCGTGGCCCGGCCGTCGAACCCGAAGACGCCGATCGACCCCGTGTAGGGGCCCCGCCGCGTGGCCTCC
>JAHENO010000126.1 GCA_018609945.1 Haloarculaceae archaeon
CGGTCGGGCCTGACCCCGACCTCGACGAGGTCGCGCTGGCCGTATTGGGTGTCGACTGTGCGCACCTCGCCGACGTCGGTGACATCGCCCCGAACGTGCACGGTAGCGCCCATGCGGGCGGGGCGAAAAACGCTGTCGGTCCCGCGACTTTGACTCTCTGGACCTCCCGTTCCCAGGTACAGTGCAATCTTTACCACCGAACCCCGGCAACCGGGCAGCGCGTCACTGCTGGGCGATCCGATCAGGCGCCGATCGCCGTCGCCGTGGCCTTCCCGAGCGCGCTCGTGCTGGACCTGCGGCGGCCAGCAGTCCGCGAAACGGACGAGAGACAGGCGCGAGTGAGACCCTGGCAACGAGCAACCGGGAAGTATTTTCTGCTGTGGTCCCTCATTCGAGACATGCGCGTTCGTGACTGGCAGGACATCATGGAGGACGTCGTCGACAGCGGCGTCGACCCGGACGGCTGGCGTGCAGTGGGCGGCGACCGCGCGAGCGGGATCGGGGAGGACCTCTACATCGGCCACCCCGGCGTGGGGGTCTTTCAGCTCAAGACCTACGCGAAGAACCCCTTCGAGGTCCAGGGCGTCGGTGCCCAGGTCGCCCGGCGGATCGACGACGAACTCGACCCCCTGTTTCCCGGTCAGGGGGAGGCGCAGGGACAGTTCGGCGTCCAGCAACCGCCAGAGGACGAGGACGAAGCAGAGCAGAAGGTGAAAGACCTCCAGACGGTCGTCGAGACCCACGCAGAGGCCCCGACCTCGCCGGGGGCGCTGTTCGAGGACATCATGGACGCACTGGACAGCCCCGCGTACGGGCCGATGGATTTCGAGCAACGCGACCGCCCCGACCCGATGGACGAGCTGACCGACACGTTCGAGGAGGCAGAGGAGTTGCTCGACGCCGAGTTCGAGGACGTCATCGACGAGGACGTGCGCCGGGGATTCCACTGATGGACCCGGCGGAGTTCGTCGAGGCCTACTACGACGCACTCCGGGCCGGCGAGCCGATCGCGCCCTTCTTCGCCGCGGAGCCGACCACAGTGAAGTTCGGCATCTCCGAGACACTCCGTGGCGGTGAGGCTGTCGCCGACGGATTGCGCGAACAGACCGAACGAACCACCGAGTGGCGGGTCGAGAGCCACGACCTGGTCGTGGGCGAGCGCGAGGGGTGGGCATACTTTACCGACGAGGTGTTCATGGCATGGACGGACACCGAGAACGGCCGCTACGAGTTCGAGACCCGCTGGTCCGGGGCGCTTGAGCGCCGGGACGGAGACTGGCAGTTCGTCGCCATGCACGTCAGCACGCCGGGGGAACTCTGATGGTCGAGGGTATCAGCGACGAGGAGCGAAGCCGATTCGCGATGAAACTCAAGATCGGGTTCGTGCTACTGGTGGGACTGTCGGGCGGGCTCATCACCCTCTATGCAGACGTCGGCTGGCAGGGGTTCCTGGTCGCGACCGTCGCGGGTCTCGTCGTCGGCGGTCTGCTCGTGTGGCTGGTGTTCCCCGAACGGACGGACCTCCGGCGCGGCGATAGCTCGCGCTCGCGGCGCGGCCGACGCTAACGGGTCCAGTGATCGACCGACTACGGAGTCCTGGATGGAACTTAAGTCTCTTTCCGATGGACAATCGAATACACGCCATGCGTCCGGAAGTTACCGAGTTGTTGCAACGCAATTCGGATCACGTTCGTCAGTTCCAGTCGCGGTTCGACGATATTCAGGACGTTCAGCTACCGGAGGCCGTCACCGTCTGCTGTTCTGACTCCCGCGTCCTCCAGGATCAGATGTGGGGGAACGACGAGCCCGGACGCCTGTTCACCTGTAGCAATATCGGGAATCGCGTCGTTCAGCGATCCGACTCCGGCGATGTCGTCTCGGGGGACGTCCTCTATCCCGTCGTGCACACGCAGACGGAGGTCATCGTCGTCGTCGGTCACACGGGCTGTGGGGCGATTACAGCCACCTACGAGCGTCTCACGAACGGCGGTAGCGAACCCGCAGGGATCTCCCACTGTCTCGATCTTCTGACGTCCGACCTCGAACCCGGCGTCGAATTACTCCCTGCAGGCCTCTCCCGTTCGGCGGCGGTGAATCGACTCGTCGAATACAACGTCGACCGACAGATAGAGCGTCTCGAAGCGAGCGACGACGTGCCCAGCGCGGTCACTCTCGTCGGCGTCGTGTACGACTTTCAGGATGTCTATCCGGGACGACGAGGGGAAGTGCACGTTATCAACGTCGATGGGGAGACGGCCGTCGATGAACTGCGAGACGCACATCCGGAAATCGACTCGCGGATCGAACGACTCTGGGAGTACTGAACCGGAAACTTCGTCTGGAGCAGTTTGCCGGACGTCTCCCACGTTCAGAGGCGCTTCGACACGTACGGCCCGTCCTGGATGTAGCCGAGCTTCTCCCGGTAGTACTGCCGGGCGCCGATCCCGCTCAGAACGGCGAGTTTCCCGTAGCCGGCCTTGGCAGCGATGGCCTCTGCACGCTCGATGAGGCGCTGTCCGTGCCCACGGTGTTGGTGGCTCCCCTCGGCTTCCCCGACGTCACCGACGCCCACCTCGCTCCCGTACACGTGCAGTTCACGGACGACTGCAGCCTCCCTGAGTTCCTTCCGGACGACCTGCCCGGGGAAGCGCAGCCGACAGAACCCCACGAGCAAGTCCTGTTCGCGGTCTTCCACCGAAATGAAGTGTTCGGTGCCGCCCGCCACCTCGTAGGTGTCGACGTCCAGGGTGACGCCGTCCGGCTCCCCATCGCTGTGGCCGACCTCCCGACATCGGATGCACTCGCAGGTGCCGCCACGCTCTGCCAGGCGCTCGCGGGCGAGTTGCCTGAGGTTCGACTTCCAGACGCCACCCTCGATGAAATCGGCGGGGATGTCCCGCTGGACGCGCTGGAGGCGCGTGTACCGTGGAATCATCGTCTTGACGCGGGCCACCAGGTCCGCGGCTTCCTCGTTACCGAGTGGGTCGAACTCATCGCGGTGCCACCAGTCGTAGACGGCCGTCCCCTCGACGACCAGCGTCGGATATATCTTCAGGTAGTCCGGCCGCCACTCGGGACGCTCGAAGAGACGCCGGAAGTCCTCGACGCACATCTCTTTGGACATGCCCGGCTGGCCGGGCATCATGTGAAAGCCGACTTTGAATCCCGCGTCGCGGAGCCGGCGGTTGGCGTCGATCGACGCCTGGACGCCGTGGCCGCGGTGCATCTCGCGGTTTATCCGCTCGTAGGTCGTCTGGACCCCGACCTCGACTTTCGTCCCGCCCAGCCCCAGCATGCGATCGACCTGTTCCGGGCCACACCAGTCGGGCTTTGTCTCGAAGGTGGTCGCGACGTTCCTCACGTCGGCTGTCTCGTTTTCGGTGATGACGTCCTCGAGGTACCGGAACTCGTAGTCTGCGGGGTCCTGGGCGAAGCTTTCGCCCTGGGCGGGCTCCGGCTCGCTCGCGGTGTCGTAGTCGTTCATCGCCTCCAGGGCACGCTTGACGAACCACTCCTGGTAGTCGTGGCTCCGGGCGGTCATGGTGCCGCCCATCAGTATCAGCTCGACCTTGTCGACGGGGTGGCCGATCTTCCGGAGCTGTTCGAGACGGAGTGTGACCTGCCCGTAGGGGTCGTAGTCGTTCTGCTTGCCGCGTGCCGCGGCCGGCTCGTGGCCCGTATAACTCTGGGCGCTGGAGAACTCCGAATCGGGGCCGCCGGGACAGTACAGGCACTTCCCGTGGGGACACCGATGGGGCGAGGTCATGATCGCCACGGGCGAGACGCCCGACGCGGTCCGGACGGGCTTGCGTCGCAGGACGTCGGCCAGTTCGTCCCGGCGCTCGCTGGGGGCGAAATCGAGGAGGTCGGAGTTCTTCGGGACTTTCGGCGCGGAGTGTTTACCGCAGACGTCGGTCTTGGCCGATTCCAGGTTGTCCCGGCCGATCTCGCCAGCGAGGATGCGCTCGACGAGTTCCTCACAGACCCGTTCGAAGGCCTCCGTCTCGGCCGGGGTGTCGGTACTCATGCTCTCCCCGGGTCACTCGGCCGGGCCGCTGGCCTCGGGCGCCGCCGAGAGGGCCTCCGCGAGCGCCTCGAGCAGCGCGTCCTCCACGGGGCCGCGCTCGCCCGAGAGGAACTCGACGCGGCCCTCGCGAGCGCCGCGGGCGTCGAGACCCGCGTCGGGCGCAGTCTCTGCGGCCCGCTCGACCAGCGCGCGCACGTCCACGTCGGCGTCCGTGCGGACGTACGCTTCGTCGGTCGCGAGGCCGAGAATGGCCATCGCACTGTCGCGGTGACGGCGCCAGAGTTCGTCCAGCAGCAACTCCTCGGGCGGGAATTCGTAGCGGTGCGTGTAGGCGTCGGTGTCCAGCACCACGACCGCCTCTCCGCCGACCTCTCGGTCTTCGAGGTTCGCCTCGGCAGTCTCGATCTCGGCATCCATCTTCGTGCGGAACTGATCGCTGACGTTCGCGGCCAGCCCGCGGGCCTCCTCGCGGTCCGCGAACACCAGGTCCGTGATGAGTTCGCGCTTGTCCTCGTAGGACTGGTAGTACGCCTCCAGCGCGACGGCCTCGCGAAGTTCCCGGACGGCGTCGGCGTCGTAGCCCGCCTCCGTCGCCAGGTCGTGGTAACTGTCCGGGGTGTCCTCCCAGAAACTCACCGCCGGGAGATGGAGGAGGTCTTCGCGGACATTGCCGTTGACGTGTGCGGCGACGTTCGCTGCCAGTGCCGTCGCGGAGGTGCCACCACCGTTTTCGAGCGCGGGACTGACCACGGTGTCGACCGTGTCGGCGACCTCGGCGTCGACGACGCGGTCCTCGACGACGACCCGCCGGGCGCCGTAGATGTCCAGGAGTTCGAGGCCGTCGAGTGACTCGGCAGTCGCGCCCGCGGCGACGAACACGAAGAGGGGAATCTCCTCGCCGTGGCGCTCGCTGTTTTCCAGCATCGAGGTCACGTCACCCGTCGCGTCGTCCATATCGTAGACCGACCCTTGGAGGGGGCGGCGGTCGAAGAAGTGGTACTCGGCGTCCGCCCCGCGGTGGGACTGTCGGATGAGGGGCAGCGTCGCCCGCTCGATCGCGACGCCGGCGAGGTAGCCGTCGGCCGAGGCACTGTGTCTGACGACGATGGGGCGTCCCTCGAGGACCGCACGCCGGATAGCGGTCGCGGCGTCGCGCAGCGGACCCGTAACGGCTTCGACGGCGGGATCGTCTGCCAGTGGTTCGACCTCGTCGGGGCGCGCACGGGCGACCATCGCCTCCTCCATGCGTTCGGTCACCGCGGCACGCTCCTCGTCTTCGAGGACGACCAGCGCCTCGGTTTCGACCTGCAGGTCGCCGCGCCGGCGCTCGACCTCGCCCTCGATGCGGATCACGTCACCCTCCTCGACCTCCGGGTAGGCCCGGACGCCAGCCTCCTCGAAGGCGGCACAGTCGACCGTGCCGGTCTCGTCGCGGACCTCGAAGACCGTCGGCCCGCTCGTCTGGCGGGCACTGGCGATTTCACCCTCGATACGGACCCGCTCGCCGACGTGCC
>JAHENO010000127.1 GCA_018609945.1 Haloarculaceae archaeon
CGGCGGTGACGGTGTTGGGCAGTTCCGGGTTGGGTTCCCGGTCGAAAAACGACGCGGGAACGTTGCGCAACTCGCCCTGGAGCTTCTGGTCGTAGACGACGACCGCGGGCAGGTGATATTTGTAGGCGATCTGGAAGGCAGTGCGGGTCTGCTCGTAGGCCTCCCGTTCGTTCCCGGGTGCGAACACGACGCGGTTGGAGTCACCCTGGCTCGTGTAGAGGACGTGTTCCAGGTCGGCCTGTTCCGGTTTGGTCGGCATCCCGGTCGAGGGGCCGGCGCGCATCGACTCGACCAGTACGAGCGGGGTCTCCGTGATCTCCGCGAGGCTCAGCGGCTCGGACATGAGCGCGAAGCCGCCGCCCGAGGACCCGGACATCGCCTTCGCCCCGGCGTGGGAGGCCCCCATCGCGGCGGTGATCGCGGCGATCTCGTCCTCGACCTGCTCGGCGACGCCGCCCCGTTCGGGGAGGTACTTCGAGAGCAGCGTGAACACTTCCGTCCAGGGGGTCATCGGGTAGCCGGAAATGAACCGACACCCCTCGTCGAGCGCGCCGAAGGCGATGCCGTTGCTCCCCGAGACCAGCACCTGCTTCTCGTCGTGGCTCCCCTCGGGGATGCGCAGGTCGTGGTCGAACTCGCGCTCGCTGGTCCGGTCGTAGGCCTCCTCGAGGACCGCGAGGTTGTCCGCGAGCATGTCCCCGGACATCCGCTCTTCGAGGAGCCCCTCGAAGTGCGACAGGTCCGCGTCGACGAGCGCGGCGGTCGCGCCGACGCCCGCGGTATTTCGCATCACTTCGCTCCCGTGTTCTTTGGCGATCGCCCGGAGGTCGATCGGGTAGACGTGCCAGCCGTTCGCCTCGGCTCGCGCCTCCAGGTCGACGGCGTCGACGTCCTCCTCGTCGAGCATCCCCGCGTCGTAGACGATGACCCCCCCATCGCGGAGGTCGTCGAGGTTCTCCGTCAGCGGTTTGATCGCCTCGTTGCCGTAGATGGCGTCCTCGCGCGGGTTCCGCGCGAAGGAGTCGCCCAGCACGAGCAGGAAGTTGTACCCGTCACCGCGCGACCGGACCGGACCGGGCCGGGCACGGACCTCGACGTAGGTGTGCCCGCCCCGGATGCGCGAGGGGTAGTGGCGGTGTGTGAACACGTCGAGGCCAGCCCGCATCAGCGCCCGTGCGAAGTTCCCGCTCGTCGAGTCGATGCCGTCGCCGGAGCCGCCGGCGATGCGCCAGATGAGTTCCTCTGTCATGCGTGTGTGGTTTCGACGATGGTTGCGAGTCGATCGGCGGCCGCGTCCAGGTCGTCCTCGTTGGAGACGTACCGGATCGGGACGTCCGACGCCGCGGAGTACGTGAACGCGGCCACGGTCTGCAGCTGGCGGTGGAAGTCCAGCGTCAGCCGGGACTCCTCGGCGTAGCCCCGTTCGCTCTCCGCCCGGCGGTCCCGGATCGTCTCGACGGAGGCGTCCACGACGACGAACGCCGAGGGGTTGACGTCGGCACGCACCGCGTCGGGCAACCCCGGAATGAACCCGTGGTCGGTCTCGATGACCAGGTGCGTGTTCACTAGCAGTGGTCCCTCGGCCGCCTTGCGAGCGACGTACTCGCCGGCCCGCCGCTGCAACATCCGCTGGTCACGGATCGGTAACGCGCCGATCCCCGCCCGGCTGTCGGTCAGCCCGTGTTCCAGCGCCTCTTCCAGCATGACGTCCCCGAAATTCACGAGCGCGTACTCGTCCCCGAGCGCGCGGCGCGCCTCCTGACAGACCCGGGAGGCACCGACCCCGGGAACGCCGCTGACCACGACGACCATCAGAACGACACCTCCTCGCTGTCGATGCCGGTGTTGGGACCGCGGTCGTCGTAGAACTTCCGGCCGACGTACTGGTCGCCGACGAACCCCACGAGCGCGTCGTAGAGTTCGTCCGGCGACCGGAACTCGTCGCGCTGTGCCCGGTCGATGATCTCACCGATCGTCTCCGGTTCGCCGGCCGGCGGGTCGATCTCTGCCTCGCCCAACTGCTCGATCACCTGCTCCCGCGCGACCGGGAAGGTCAGTTCGCTCACGAACAGGTCGCGTGTCTCTGAGAGTCGCATGGGTGGTCTCTCGGTCACGTGCCGTCCGGCGTATCTCCCGAACGCGGCGGGACCCGGGACCGATCACTGACCGTCCGGGGAACTGACGCGGACGCACACAGAGGCGGGTTGTAATCCATCCATATTAATAGTTACCCCCGTTGCCGTCTTCGACTCTCCTCCGCCGTCGCGCCGCCGCTACGCGGTGCGAGGACCCCGCCGTTAGATTTAAGCCGAAGATGTTCGCAGTTTCGGGTGTGGTACGCTATGGCAACGAGAGACGCAACTACCGACGTTCAGACCCGGTTGCTCGGGCGCGAGGTGTCGTTCAACGTATCCCAGCCGTGGCTGGCGTACTGGCTCGTGATCATGCGGCTGATCGGCGGCTGGTGGCTGTTGCACGCCGGCTGGGACAAGGTCGCTAGCTGGCCGTTCGACGCGAGCTGGTTCGTCGGCGGCGCCGCCGCGGGCACCAGCCTCGGCCCGTTCGTGACCCTGTTCGGCGACGGCGCGGCGCTGGCTTTCGTCAACGTCGCCGTGCCCATCGGGCAGGTGTTGATCGGCCTCGGGCTGGTGCTGGGAGCGTTCACCCGGATGGCCGCCTTCTTCGGCGCCTTCATGATGATGTTCTTCTACTTCATCAACGGCGAGACCGGCGGCTGGGCCCACGGCGTCGTCACGGGCGAGCTGCTGGGCATCGTCATCTTCGGGATGATCGCGACGCTCGGTGCCGGGCGCGTGCTCGGGATCGACTCGTACCTCGCGAAGACGGACCTGTTCAAGAACAGCTCCCGGTTGCAGTATCTCATCGGATAGGAGGTGACAGGACATGAGTGACCTTTCCATGGCGGACAAAGTTGCACTGTACGTGGGCGGCGGCCTGCTGGTGATCGGCGTAGTCGTGATCGGCATCCTCGAGATGGCGATCGGCGCGTCCCACCCCGTGTCGGGCGAAGGGCAGATCGTCCACGAAGCACTGATCCCGATCAAGGTGCGGTCCTACATCATCCTGGCCGGCCTGCTCGTCTGGGGCCTCTATGCCGTCTACAAGGTGCTCGCGGGCGGCCCCACGGGCGGAACCGGCGCCCAGTCGGGCGCCGGCGCTAGCGGGGACTAGATCCGGTCTGTTCCTATCTCCTGTCGCAGTATCCTCCCCACGATAACGTTATTGTACCTGGATAGAATTATGGCTGTACATGGCCCAGGGCGACGGCGACCCGATCGACCGCCTGCAGGAGACGGCCCGGATCGACTTCGAGGAGTTCGGGTCCCGGGTCCGCGAGGAGGGGGACGTGGTCAGCGAGCACATCGCGGCGGGGACCTTCGACAACGACCAGGCCGCGGTCGGCCTCGAGTACGAGTTCTACGCCGTCGACGGGGACACCCACCGGATCCGGCGGGTACCCCGGCGGCTGCTCGGCTGCATCGGGTTCGAGAAGGAACTCGGACTGCACAACGCCGAACTGGCGTCGGGCGTCTATCCCTGTCTCGACGCGGGGATCGAGGCCCTCTCGAAGGACGTCGAGTCGAAACTGGCCGCAGTCCAGGCCCAGGCCGCCGAGGAGGGCATCCGCTTCGTGAGCGACGGCATGTGGACGATCGGGCCCGAATACAACACGACCCGGGGCTACCTGACCGAGGCGAACCACGAGGAGGGGCTCACGCTGGCGATCAACGTCAGCAACGCGGTCCGGTACCACGGCTTCGCCAGCAGCCGCCGCGAGACGCAGCGGCACGTCGACCTGGCCGGGGCGACCATCGACGCCGACAGCTCCGGCCCGGTGAGCCTCACCACGTCGATCCAGCCCCACTACCAGTGCCGGCGCGCGGCCGACCTGCCCGACCACTTTTGCGCCGCGCTCCGCGTCGCGGGCCCGTTGCTCGCACTCGGCGTCAACTCCCCGTTTCTCCCCCCGGAACTGTACGAGATCACCGACCCCGAGGTGGTGCTCGAGGCGGGCGACGCGGAGAAGCGGATCCGGGTGTACGAGGGGATGATGAACCCGGTCGACGGGCCGCCGAAGGTCCGTTTCCCCGAGGACATCGAGACGCCGGCCGCGGCCGTCGACCGGATCGTCGAGGACCTGGCCATCGTCCCGGCCGACATCGACGCGGGCCAGCGGTTCGACGACGCGTTCGTCCACTTCAGACACAAACACGGGAGCTACTGGCGGTGGGTCCGACCCGTCTTCGACGGGGCGACAGCCGCCGACGCGAACGCGCGGATCGAGTTCCGGCCCCTCCCCGGGCAACCGACCGTCCCGGACACGATCGCGTTCGTGGCCGCCGTCGCCGGCCTGCTGACCGCCTTCCACGAGCGGGACCACCCCGCACTCGACCTGTCCTGGGAGACCGCCCGCGAGAACTTCTACGGCGCCGCCAGCGACGGACTCGACGCGGATCTGACGTGGATCACCGCCGACGGCGAGCGGACCGGCGACACCGACCGGCTGTTCGCGGACCTCTTCGACCTCGCGGTCGACGGCCTCCAGCGCGAGGGGTTTCCAGCCCGGCGGGCGCGGTCCTGGGTCGCTCCGCTCCGGGAGCGCGCCGAACGCGGGCTGACGCCCGCCGACTGGAAACGCCGGGCCGCCGCCAGACGACTGGACGAGGGCGCGTCGATCACAGACGCAATCTACGGGGCACAGCGGGCCTACATCGACCGCCAGGCGGAGACGCTGTTGTCCGGCCACCTCACCGACTGGCCGGACCCGTGAGCACCCTACCGTTTGGCCGGAACCGAAATCTTCATACTCGATTGCACAGAATGTGCGTGTCACTGTGGCACATGGGAATCCGTGACATCTTCCCGGCGATCACCGACGGCGGATCGCGCGTCCACCGCGAGTGTCGCAGGTGTGGTCAGAACCTCCCGGGCGAGGCCGACCACTGTCCGGAGTGTGATGGCGAGCCTGTGCGGTACGAGGTACAGTGAGCGAACCGACGTGACACCACCGACCACGTGCACGTGTTCGGGACGACCACTCCACCATGAGCAAACAGACGCAGCCACACAGTCAGGGGACTGACCCGGCAGCCGAGCCACGCAGCAACTACGACTACCAGGGTCCGGACCTCGAACGGCCGGACCTCCTGGCGGACCTCGAGGAGCGCGTCGCGGGCGACGTCAGGTTCGACACCTACACCAGGGAACTCTACGCGACCGACGCCAGCGCGTACGAACAGCTTCCCATCGGGGTGGTGTCACCGAGATCTATCGACGACGTCGCGGCCGTGATGGAGTACTGTGCCGCGGAGGACATCCCGGTGTTGCCGCGGGGTGGCGGGACGAGTCTCGCGGGCCAGGCGGTCAACGAGGCGGTCGTGCTCGATTTCAAGCGCCACATGGACGAGTTCCTGGGGTTCGACGCCGAGGCCGAGACCGCCCGCGCCCAGTCGGGCATCACGCTGGCACGCCTCAACGACCGCCTGGAGCCCCACGGCCTGAAGTTCGCACCCGACCCGGCGTGGGGCGACAAGTCAGTCCTCGGGGGTGCCATCGGCAACAACACCACCGGCGCCCACTCGCTGAAGTACGGCAAGACCGACGCCTACATCGAGGCCTGCGAGGTCGTCCTCGCCGACGGCACGGTCACCACCTTCGGGTGGACGGACGTCGAGGACCTCCACGACCGGGCCGAAGGGGTGTCCACGGACGAGGAGCCGGACCTCGAGGACCGCATCTACGCCGAAGTCTCCCGAATTCTGAGGGAGGACGCCGACGAGATTGCGGAGCGGTACCCCGACCTCAAGCGGAACGTCTCGGGGTACAACCTCGACCACCTCGTCGAGAACGCCCGCGAGCGCGGCGAGGTCAACCTCGGGCGACTGCTCGCCGGTAGCGAGGGGACGCTGGCGATCGTCACCGAGGCCGAGGTGTCCTTAGAGCCCATCCCCGAGGCGACGGCCGTGGTCATGCTGACCTACGACGGCGTGTTGCCGGCGATGCGCGACGTCGCACCCATCCTCGAACACGACCCCTCGGCGGTCGAGGTGATGGACGAAGTCTTCCTCGACCTGGCCCGCGAGACGGCGGAGTTCTCGGACCTGGTGGGCACGCTCCCCGAGGGGACCGACTCGACGCTCCTGGTGGAGTTCTACGCCGATTCCCTCGAGGCAGGCAAGCGGAAGATAGCCGGCCTTCTTGCGGATCGCCTGCCCGACTACGACCCGGCGGTCGACCCGCCGGCGGATCACCCGGTGACGGACGCGGATGTCAACGCCGTCGACGCCCTGGAGGCCTACGACCCCGACAGGCAGGCGAAGTTCTGGAAGATGCGCAAGGCGGGGCTGCCGATCCTCCTCTCCCGGACCGGCGACGACAAACACTGGCCGTTCATCGAGGACACGGCGGTCCCGCCGGAGAACCTGCCCGCGTACGTCTCGGACCTCCGGGAGGTGTTCGAGTCCCACGACACCTTCGCGGCCTACTACGCCCACGCCGGGCCGGGCGTGTTGCACATCCGGCCGCTCCTGAACCTGAAATCGGAGGCTGGCGTCGAGGCGATGGCCGACATCGCCGACGAGGTGACCGACCTCGTGATCGAGTACGGCGGCAGCGTCTCGGGCGAACACGGCGACGGCAAGGCGCGCACCCAGTGGAACCGGAAACTCTACGGCGACCGGCTCTGGGAGACGTTCCGCGGGTTGAAGACGGCCTTCGACCCGGACTGGCTGCTCAACCCCGGGCAGGTGGTCTACCGCGAGGACGACCCGACCGGGACGACCGAGGACCTCCGGTACGACCCCGACTACGCGTTCGACGCCGACTTCGAACCCG
>JAHENO010000128.1 GCA_018609945.1 Haloarculaceae archaeon
GTGTCCGACATGGCGGCCGTCGAGGCGACCCGCGAGGCCGCCCGGGAAGCCGGCGGCGAAGTCGTCGACATCCGCACTGAGGAGTCGAGCCTGGAGGAAGTGTTCCTCACCGTCGCCGAGACGGGCCACGGGCCGGAGGCCGAGTAGTGCAGCCACGCAAACTGCTCCGCATCGCCCGCTGGGAGGTCACGAAAAACGCCGGTGGCGTCGACAGACGGACTGTCGCGGTGGCGGTGCTGGCCATGGCCGTCCTGGCCGTCGTCGCGCCGCTGGCCGCCGGCGGGGCGGTCCTCGACGAGGGGCTCTACCGCGTCGGCGTCACCCCGGAGAGCCCCTACTACGGTGTCGTCTCCGAGGACGACACCTTCGCCGTCCGGCCCGACGCCGGGCGGGCGGAACTCGCCGACGGCGAGGTCGAGTTGCTGATCCGCGGCGAGACGGTCGAACACGCGCCGACGCCGAAGGGCCGGGCCGCCCGCGAGGAGTTGCGGTCCTCGGTCAGCCGGTACAACGACCGGAATCTCCAGAACGAGGAGAACGTCTCCGCCGCCTTCCCCGTCTCGGTCGTCCTCCAGTACCGGGAACAGACCGGGGTCGGACAGCAGTACCGGGTCGACACCGGGACCGACGAGACGGCCGGCGAGGGGACCGCGGGCGACGGTGGCGGGTCGGGCGACGACGCGGCCGGCGACGGGGACGCTGCGGGCGGCGGAGCGGACGGAGAGACTGACGGCACCGTCGGCGACGGGTCCGCGGGTGGTGCTGGCGGTCTGGGCGGGCTCGGCGCGGGTCTCTCCGGCGGCGACAGCGTCGCGGCCGGCTCGCCCTCGAACATCTCGCCACCGTTTCCCTTCCAGTCGCTGGTGCTCGCGTTCGTGTTCGTCATCCCCCTGAACTTCCTCATCCAGGCCTACGGGAGCAGCATCCTCTCGGAGCGTATCAATCGCCGGGGCGAACTGATGCTCGTCTCGCCGGTCTCCCGGGTCGACATCGTCGGCGGCAAGACGCTGCCGTACTTCGCGGGGGCGATGGCCGTCGAGGGCGCCATCGCGGTCGGACTGGTCTACCTCCGCCAGGGAACGCTCGGCGGGCTCGTCTCCCTGGCCGCCATCACCCCGCTCGTGCTGTTGTTCCTCGCGGCGACCTTCCTCGGGGCGATGTTCGCGCGGTCGTTCAAGGAGTTGACCTTCGTGACGGTCACCATCACTGTCGGGTTGACGAGCTACGCGTTCATCCCCGCCATCTTCACGGAGGTCAATCCGATCGCGCTCATCTCGCCGCTGACGCTCGTGGTACGGGACCTGCAGGGGCAGGCCATCACAGCCCCGGAGTTCCTCTTCTCGACGACGCCCCCGTTGCTGTCGGCGCTCGTGCTGTTCGGGCTGGGGCTCGGCCTGTACCGCGAGGAGGACATGTTCGCCCAGCGGTCGGTGCCGCTGAAGCTGCTGGACGCGCTGGCCGGGCGCGTCCACCGGCGGTGGCACGTCGCCGCCCTGACGGCCGTGCTCCTCCCCTTTGTGTTCGTCCTGGAGTTGCTCGCCATCGCCACGCTGTTCGCGCTCGGCGAGGCCTCCATCCCGCTCATCCTGGTGGTCGTCGCTGTCGTCGAGGAACTGGCCAAGAGCCTCCACGTCTACGCGGCCTACGTCCACGGGCGGTTCGACCGGCGACTCCGGACGGCGCTGGTGCTGGGCGCGCTCAGCGGCGTGGGCTTTTTCGTCGGCGAGAAGCTGACGCTCATCGCCCAGTTAGTCGGCCTCCCGGAACTCCAGGTCGGGCAGGCCGGCCTCCAGATCGGCGTCTTCTCCGGGGTCGCGCTGCTGGTCGCGCCGCTGGCCCTGCACGTCGGCACGGCCGCCATGTCGGCAGTCGGGGCCAGCCGGGGCCGCCGGTGGTACGCCCTCGGACTCGCGGGTGCAATCTGTGTCCACCTCGTATACAATCTCGCGGTGGTGATGTTCCTTGCCGGATGAGAGCCGATCCCGGCAGTGGCGCGGCGGAGCACCCGACGTCGGCAGGGGGAGCGACCGGGCCGACGGGAGCGAGGGACGCGGGTGGCCCGCGGACCCGCGCGTGACCATCGCCAGGCGCGATCTGGCGTCGCTGGGCCGGGAGAAGACGATCGTCCTCGCGTTGCTCATCCAGCTGTTCATCGCGGCGTTCTCGTCGTTCCTGGTGGTCGGGCTGACCTCGCTGTACGACCCCGGGAGCGTCGAGGGCGGCGACGTGACGGTCGGGGTAACCGGCGACGCCGTCGACGACCTGACCGCGGTCGCAGCAGATCAGGAAGGGGTCACGGCGCGGCAGTTCGCCGACAGGGAGACGGCGCTTGCTGCCTTCGACCGCGGGACCGTCGACGCGGTGTTCGTGACCACCGTCCAGCCGGGCGAGCGCGGGTCGACGGTGGACGTCGTCGCGGTCGTGCCCGCCGAGAACCTCCGGACGACGTTCGTCGTGGTCCAGGTCAGGGACGTGCTGACCGCCTTCGAGCGAACCGAGCGCCGCGACCGGACCTCCCACCTGGAGTTCCGGCCCGTCGAACTGCCAGCCGACGCCGGCGCGAGCCCCTACTTCGGGTTCACCTACACCATCCTGATCCCGCTCCTCCTGTTCCTGCCGCCCTTCATCAGCGGTTCCGTGGCCGTCGACGCCATCACCGAGGAGATCGAGCGCGGCACGCTGGAGCTGCTACGAGTCGCGCCGGTCTCGCTGGTCGATATCGTCGACGGGAAGGCCACAGCCATGGTCGTGCTGGCGCCGGTCCAGGCCGCGCTGTGGATCGCCCTGCTCACCGCCAACGGCATCGCCGTGGGGAACGTCCTCGCCGTCCTCGCCTTTGTCACCGCGATCGCCGTGGTGACGGTCGTGCTCGGGCTGGTCCTCGGCCTGGTGACCGCCCGCAGACGGCAGGCCCAGCTGCTGTACTCGGTGTTCGTCATCGTCCTGTTCGGGCTGGCGGTCGCCCTCCCCGAGCATCCGGCCACGACCGTCGCGAAACTGTCCGTCGACAGTCCGACCCTCCTCACCTTCGCCCACGTCGCCGGCTTTCTCGTGCTCGCGTTCGGGCTGTACGCCGCGACGCGGCGGTTCGCCGGCCGCGTCGACCCCGAATCGCTCGCGTGACGGCGGAGATTTCGCGGTCCGAACCGGGACAAGACCTTTCCATCGAGTCGTCGAAATGTCCACGGTCGAGATGGACGACGTGACTATCGAGGCAGGCGACAGCGACGACATCGACGCGGTGACCGAGCTGTGGGTCCAGCTGGCCGCGGGCCAGCGCGAGCACGGCTCGCACCTCCTGCCCGAGGAGAACCGGACCGCGATCCGCGAATCCGTTGCCCGCCACGCCGTCGGCGATACGTTGCTCGTGGCGCGAGCCGAGGGCGTCGTCGGCTTCGCGATGGTCGTCATCGAGACCGGCACCTTCGAGCAGGACTGTACCCGCGGCGTCGTCGAGAACCTCTATGTCGTCCCCGAGCGGCGCGGCGAGGGCGTCGGCACCGCGCTGGTCGAGGCCGCCGAGGCGACGCTGGCCGACCGGGGCGCCGACGTCGTCTCCATCGAGGTGATGGCCGACAACGGGCGGGCCCGGGAGCTGTACCGCCGGCTGGGCTACGACCCACACCGGATCGAACTCGAGAAGCCGGTGAAAAGCGACACGCACTCAAAGGACCGCCCGTAAGGGGCGAGTGCGCCAGGGGAGCTTGGGCGGTCCAAGCACCCGACTTGTA
>JAHENO010000129.1 GCA_018609945.1 Haloarculaceae archaeon
CGGCGTCGTCGTACTCGCTGTAGTTGACGTCCCGGACGAGGTCGTTGATACTGACCACGCCGATGACGTTGTCGAGGCTCCCCTCGTAGACGGGGACGCGGGTGTGACCGCTGTGGATGCAGGCCTCGATGGCCTCGTCGATGCTGGCGGTCTTGGGAACGGCCGTCATGTCCAGCCGGGGGGTCATCACCTCCTTGGCGATGGTGCGGTTGAACCGGAGGGTGCGCTGGAGCATCTCGCGTTCGTCCTCGTCTAAGACGCCCTCGCGCTCGCCGGTCTCGATGATGTCCCGGATCTCCTGGCGGGTGATGTAGGAGGTCTCGATGGCGCCCCGGCCGCCGGTGACCTCGTTGACCACTCTGGTCAGGTAGTCGAACAGGACCACGAGGGGCTTGAGGAGGATTTCGGCCCACTTCAGCGGCCGGGAGATGCGCAACGCCCAGGATTCGGTGTTCTCGATGGCGTAGGACTTGGGGGCACTCTCGCCGAACAGCAACACGAGGGCCGTGATCCCGAGGGTGGCGAGGACGACCGCCAGCCCGCCGTTACCGAGGTAGTAGGCCAGCAGTCCCGTCGCGATCGAGGACATGGCGATGTTGACGAGGTTGTTGCCCACGAGGATGGTCACGAGCAGGCGGTGTGGGTCGTTCCGGAGGCGCTTGAGCAGGGCGCCGGTAGTGCTCTCGTCTGCAAGGGAATCGACACGGTGGTCGGCAAGCGAGAACATCGCGATCTCCGAGGAGGAGAAAAACGCAGAGAGGGCAAGCAACACGACGATCGTGAGCAGCCCGGCAGTGATAAAGAGCGTGTCGCTGATCGTGGCGACGCCGAAGACGTCGACCGCGAGTGGCACACACGCGTCCGTGGCTGTGACGAGGTCCCCCATCGACGTATGGCCTTGTTTGCGGGCGGGATTAAACGTTGTGTGGATTTCGCGTCCGGACGGTTTCGCGCCAAACCGGCGACGTCGTGTGGTCGGAGGCTGTGACGGCTGTGTCGAAGGGCTTACACCCCGCTCGCCCTACCAGCGATTATGAGCGATCCACAGCTCACACTCTACCGGCTGCAGGCCTGCCCGTTCTGTGAACGCGTCGTCCGCCTCCTGAACGAGTACGACATCGAGTACGATTCGCGGTTCATCGAGCCGATGCACTCCGAGCGCAACGTCGTCAAGCGGGTGAGTGGCAAACGCTCCGTGCCGGCGCTGGTCGACGAGAACACCGGCGCCGCGCTGACCGAGAGCGCCAACATCGTCTCGTATCTGGAGACGACCTACGGCGAGAACCGCCTCCGGACGCCCGAACCCGCGGACGACGGCGAGGCGGAAGTGCTCAGGGCGGGCGAGGGATCGTAGATGGACCTGGAGTTCGACGTCGTCGACATGGGGCCGGCCGACCACGTCGAGGAGGGCGAGCAGGTGCCCGATTTCACCCGACCCCTGGTCAACGACGAGTACTGGGAGGACGCCTCCCTCTCGGAGCTGACCGAGGCGGGGCCCGTCGTGCTGGTCTTCCACCCGATGGACGGGGCCTTCCCCGCGACGTACATCTGGAACGAACTCCGGGATCGGGACTTCGCCGACTACGACGCCACCGTGGTCGGGCTCTCGATCTCGACCCCCTACGAGCACAAGACGTTCATCGAGGAACGGGAGGTCTCTTTCCAGTTCTTCTCCGACCCCGCCAACGGCGTCGCCGAGAAATTCGGCGTCGTCAACGACCTCGACGGGATGGCCGGCATCGCAGAACCCCGGCCGGCGACGTTCGTCATCGACGGGGACGGGACCGTCCGGTACGCCTGGGTCGCCCGCGAGTGGCCCGACTTCCCCGACTACGACGAACTCGAAGACGCCGTCGAACGGGTCGTCTGAGATGGCAGACGAGGGGACGGAACCGGCCGGCCGGGCGACCGGGGAGCGGGACATCGAGCGGGCAGCCGACGCCATCCGCGAGGGCGAGCTGGTCGTCTACCCGACCGAAACCGTGTACGGGCTGGGCGCCGACGCGCTCGACCCGGCGGCCGTCGAGGCTGTCTTCGAGGCGAAGGGCCGGGACCGCGGGAATCCCGTCTCGATGGCGGTTCCGTCGGTCGAGGCCGCGCTCGAGTACACCGCGCCGACAGCCCGCGAACGGCGGTTCATGCACGAATTTCTCCCGGGCCCGGTGACGGTCGTCGTCGACCGGGGTGGGGCGGTGCCAGACGTCCTGACGGCCGGTCGCGAGCGCGTCGGCGTACGGGTGCCCGACCACGCGGTGGCCCTGTCGCTACTCGACGCTGTCGCGCCGGTCACCGCCACCAGCGCAAACGTGAGCGGCCGCCCCAGCGCCCGGACCGTCGCCGACCTCGACGGTGACATCCGCGAGGCCGCGGCGACCGTCCTCGACGGCGGGGAGACGCCCGGCGGCGGGTCGACGGTCGTCGACGTCACGGCAGGCGAGATCCACCGTCGGGGCGCTCTCGCCGACGAGATCGAGGCCTGGCTCGCCGGGGTCTGAGCGATGCTCGACGGGCCCCGCGAGTACGCGTGTTTCGCCGTGGCGGTCCTGGTCGTCGTCGGTGGCACCGTCGCCGCCGGACTCCTCCCACAGACCGCCCCCTATCAGGTGCTCGCGGGCGGTATAATCGTCGCGGGCTTCGCCATCGCGTGGGCCTGTCTGGGCGTGGATTTCGGCAGGCGGGAGTGACGGTCACCCGCTGCTGTTCGGTTTCTGTACTGTCGGTGGGTGGCCGATCAGCGCCGGCCGTCGGTGAGTCCCGCGTACTCGTCGTCGGTCAGGTCGATTGCCGTCGCCGTGACGTTCTCCTCGAGGTGGGCGACGTTCGAGGTGCCCGGAATCGGGAGGGTCACGTCGGAGTGGCGGAGCAGCCACGCGAGGGCGACCTGATAGGAGGTGGCGTCGTGTGCCCGTGCGACCGACTCGAGGACGTTCCCGAGGGCACCGAGATCGCCGGACGCCAGGGGAAACCAGGGAATGAAGCCGACGTCGTAGTCCTCGCAGGCCGCGAGCACGTCCTCGTCGTCGCGGTGGGCGACGCTGTAGCGGTTCTGGACGGTCGCCACCTCGACGTGGTCGCGGGCCAGTTCCAGCTGGTCGACGGTGACGTTCGAGAGGCCGACGTGTTCGACCAGCCCCTCGTCTCGCAGTTCCGCGAACGCGATCACCGACTCCTCGAAGGGAACGTCCGGGTCGGGCCGGTGGAACTGGTAGAGGTCGATGGTGTCGACGCCGAGGCGGTCGCGGCTGACCAGTGCCTGATTGCGGATGTAGTCCGGGCGACCCAGGCGGACCCAGTCGCCGTCCCGGTTTCGCAGCAGGCCCGCTTTCGTCGCGACGACGGCGTCCTCGACGACGCCGGCCTCGCGGATGAGCCGTTCGCTGACACCCGGACCGTACGAATCTGCGGTGTCGATGAAATCGACGCCCAGTTCGACGGCCCGCCGGAGGAGGTCTCGGGCACTGGCCTCGTCCTCGGGCGGGCCGATGATGTCCTCGCCCGTGAGGCGCATCGCACCGAAGCCGAGCCGGTGGACGGTCGTCTCCCCGCCGATGTCGAAGGTGTCGCTTCGGTTCGTGGACATACGCAACCTCTAAGCGCCAGCCCCGAAGGTCACTCGGCAGTCGGACGTGACGCCGCCGTCACCATGATATCCACAGTACGAAGCGACGGTTCGATCCAGTCCGATCCGTCACCGGTTCCGATATGCCACGCCGAACGCCCCGAGAATCCCGACCGCGAGCGTGGCCGCAAAGAGGTACAGCCCGAACTCGACGCCGACCAGCCGGAACACCGCGACGGCGGCGCCGAGCGCCGCGAGCACTCCGCCGGCCAGGACGGTCGTCGCGAGCAGTTCGACGCGCGTCTCCCAGGACACCCACCGGGAATCCGCGGAACCGGCGGCGGTGACGCCGTTCCGGGTTGCGGCCAGGACGTCCGTCTTCGCCGAGGCGTTCGGGGGCACGTGTAGCGGCGTCGACCCGTCCTGGCCGTCCCCAAGTACCGACGCGAAGTACTCGCGCAGTCGGTCCCACGCGTACGCCGTGACGCCGTTCAGTACCACCCCGTACGCGATGCCGAGTGTCAGGACGGCAGTTCCCACCATGCCGCGGCTGGCGAGCACCACCGACGCGACGAGGAAGGCCACTCCGAGCGCGCCGTGCCCGACCACGCCGGCGTGGTGCCTGACCGCCTCGATCCGCGTGACCTCGTCCTCGATCGGCGCGGTGATTCCCGCGTCCGTGTCCGATCGACCTTGGGCGTAGCCATTCACGCCCGAATTGTTCGCTGGTGTCATCCGATGTGTACTACAGTGTGAAAATTCACGCCGACAGTACTTTAATATTCAGTAATATTCAATCCGTTTGTCGTCCGTCGGTGAACACTCCGTTCAAGAGTCTCCGGGTCAATCCCCACCCAGCAGCGACCGCAACGACCGCGTGCGCGTCCCGCACTCGTCGCGGAACTCGCAGGGGGCACACTTCGCGTCGTTGTCGACCCGTGGGGGCGGGCCGTCGATGGCGTCGGCGGTCCGGACGGCCTCCCGGTAGGCGGCTTTCCGGCGCGTCGTGAGTGGGACCTCGCGGACGATCCCGTGGGCCGGATACTCGGCGAAGGCCCGCTCGACCGGCGTCTCGCGCTCCCACGAGAGGGCCTTCGCGGCGGCGACCAGCCTGACGCTCTGGGGGTGCCAGACGCCCTGCTCGGGCGGCTCGCCGGCGAACACCAGCGACACAGTCGGTGCCTCCGCGAGCACCTTGTGTGCGACCCCGCGACACTCCCGGCCTGCGAGCAGGACGTCCCGCCCGTCGGGGTCGACGATCCCCCGCCAGTCGCTCTCGGTCAGCCGCGCCTTCGCGCTGCCCAGGCGCGAGCGGAACTGCGTCGGCGTGACCGCGATGGGTACCTCCCGGAGAGTCTCCTCGTCGGCCAGCAGTGACTCGTACCGGAAGGCGAGGTCGCGCCGGCGCGCCACCCGATCGGGCGTCTCCTCGGCCGGTCGGCGCCGCCGGTAGTACAGTTTCCGAGGACAGTAGGCCGCCGTTTCGAGGTCCCTGAACGCGTGCATGGGCTGGCCTGGCCGCGCCTTCGGATATAAAAGTCGGGAGCGGCGGACCGCCTAAAAATCCACGTCAGTTTCGATGTCTTCGGCGGCCTCCTCGAGGCCGTCCTCCTGTGCGTCGGCCGTGAACTGGACCGCGATGTCGGCGTCGGCGAGGGTCTCCTCGAACTCCATCCGGAAGCGGTGACTGACGAGCTGTGCCTCCCGCTGTGCCTCGACGACGCGTCTCGCGCGAGCCACCCGGTCGGGGTCGGCGTCGAGTTCGTCGGCGATCTCGGCGTCGCTTGCGTCGTCGGGCCTGTCACGGACAGTCTCCGGGTCCAGGGCTGGCTCGTTCTCTCGGACGAGGTGGAGGTCCATGCGTGCCGCGAAGACCGCCTCGGGCGAGCACCCGATCGTCTCGGCAATTTCCGCGTCGTCCGCGCCGTCGTAGAAGCGTTTGACGACCGTGGTCAGGGCGTCGTCGTCGAGGTCCGTCCCGAAGTCGAAGCGTTCGCGCATCCGGTCGACGACGTCGGCGAGCCGGTCGTCGACCGAGTCCTCGGGGAGCAACGAGCCCCGTTGCTGGGCCTGGCTCTCGGTGACCGACTCCTCGTCGGCCACCTCCATGAAGATATCCCGCAGCTGTTCCGTTTTCTCCTCCATCGCTCCTTGAGCCACACGTTTCGGACATAAAAAAGTGGTCCTGTCCAGTTCGGCCGTCGTCCATCCCCGGTCCGTCCAGTTTCGCCGGCGAAACAAGGTTTCCCCGGGAGAACTCCCGTCTTTTAGGCCCGGCGGCCGTACGCCGCCCACAATGGTCGAGATCGACATCGAGTACTGCGTGCCGTGTGGGTTCCTGGACACCGCGATCGAGACACAGCACGACCTCCTGACGACCTTCGGGCGGGACCTGGATGGGGTCCGGCTGGTGCCCGGTCACGGCGGCGTCTTCCGGGTCTCGGTCGGCGGCGAGACGGTCTGGGACAGGGACGCCCACGGCGACGGCGTCGAGGCCGACATCCTCGCCGAGGCGGTCGAGTCCCGTCTGGAGAGGACATGACCGAGCTGGCGCCCCTCGCGGGCGGCGTCGAGTGGGACCGCGTCGCCGAGTGGAACGACACCTGGGCGCTGGCGGTCGTGTTCGGTCTCGCGTCCGTGCCGTGGACCTACGGATTCGTCGCGGGCGAGGTCCCGCTGTGGCCCGCGTTCATCGCCTCGGCCACCTACTACGCCGCCGGCGAGGGCGTCCCGGCGCTGGTGCGGGGGTACGCCGCCAACGCCGTCGGCATCGGCTACGCCGCCGCGACGCTCGCGCTGGTCGGCGCCGTCGACGGCGGCCTCCTGGCGCTGAGCCTCGCGGTCGGCGCGTTCATGTTCCTCGCCAGCCTCCACGACTTCCTCCCGCTGCTGTCCTTCACACCGGGTGGCTTCTTCGGCTACGCGACGCTGTTCAGCGTCGACGCGGCGGGCGCGACTGCCTTCGGCGTGCCCGGCCTCGCTGGCGCGACCGTGGCGGCGCTCGCGTCGATGTTCGTCGGCGCACTGATCGGCCTCGGGACCGACCGGCTGAGCGGGCGTCTCGCCTGACTGTGGCCGATGGCCCAGGTCCTAGAGGATGCTCCCGATGGCCGCTGGCGCGTGGAGGGCAAGCGCGGCCAGAAGCGTCTCGAAGACGAGCGTCCCCAGTGCCGAAAGGGCGACGAACGCGCGGGTGTCCATCTCCGAGAGGCCGGCGGGGACGGTCACCAGCCCGCGGACGAACAGCATCGTGTTCGAGGCGGGGACGGCGACCGGTCCCCACCGGTCGAACCAGCCGTCGAACCGGTCGAGGGTGTCCTCGCTGACAGCGATCCATCCCCGCTCGAGGAGGAACGCCCGACCGCCCCGTCTGGCGACCAGAAACAGCACCGTCTGCCCGATGGTCGCGCCGACCACGGCGACGGCGACGATGAGCGCGACGTCCGCGGTGGAGTCCGCGAGCGCGAGCACCGCCAGCGGGACGATGCTCTCGTTGGGGGCAAACCGGAGCAACATCGCCCCCTCGAGGACGAACGCGACGAAGACCGCGAGGATGCCGTACTGTTCGAGGAGCGCCCGGGCGGTCTCGACGGTCCCCGGTGGGATGGTGAGCAGACCCGTGGCCAGCGCCACGAGGACGAGGGTGGCGACGGCGACCGTCGCGACGACGGCGTACCCGAGTCTCGTCCCCCACAGCGGGACGCGGGTGGCCAGCGACGAGTTCGGGGACCTCATCACACCGACCGTTGTTCCAGTTCCGTCAAACCCTTTCTGATTTGCCGCTGTCTCGATGGCGACTGTCGGTCCGGGTCCGCCGGCGGTCATCCCTCGATGTGTTCGATGAGTTCGATCCGGACACCGTCGGGGTCGGCGAGGAACGCGACCTTCAGATCGCCAAAGGCCGCCGGTTCCATCACGATCTCGGCCGCGCCGGCCAGTCGCTCGCAGGCACCCTCGACGTCTTCGACGACGTACCCGAAGTGCAGGAACCCCGTGGACAGGTCATCGACGTCGCCCGTCGCCTCGTAGGGCGCGCGGTCGAAGAGGTACACGCGCTTGTCCGCGATATCGAGCGCAACGTGCTCGACCGCCGTCGCGCCCTCGCCCTCGTCGGCGTGTCCGCGCTCGACGACCGTGGCGTCGAAGTGCTCGCGGTAGAAGGCCAGACTCTCCTCGATGTCCGACACCTTGAGTGCGACGTGGAAGAACGCGCTGGGCTGCATACCTCCGCCTGTGGGGCTATCGACAAAAGGGTGGTGTGGTGGTAACTCAAATCAGCAGTTGTCGTCGATCCACTCCACCCACTTCTCGAAGTCGTCGGCACCGCACTAGTCGGCAATCGATCGGTACGTATCCTGAGAGATCCGATCGGAATCTTTCAGCGGAACGGATACGACGCGAACCTCGCCCGTGTCCGGATGTTCGTACCGGAGTTTGACGTGACTGCCGGTGCGGCTGACAGGCTTGTACTTTTTCGAGCGGGGAGCTCTGACAATCTCGCGACCCGAGAAATCCGCATAGACCATTTTACAGCCACGGCGCCGGCGAATCGTCCTCGTCGATGTCGTCGGGATCTACCCCGATTTCCCGGAGAAACGCGTCTTCGTCCTCGATCGGTTCCCCGCCCCCCTCGTGCAGGTCGAGCGCTTCAGCGAGCATCGCTAGCGCCTCGGATTTCGACTCGCCACACGACGCAATACCCGTCTCGATGTCGCGTGCAGTCACGAGATCGTCCTCGTAGGTGAACTCGACACCTTCCTCGGACCGATCCCCGGCGGTACTGCTCATCGGTCCGTAGTACGTCGAGTCGGCGTATAAGGATTTGGCTGGCGGCGGCTCGACCGATTTTCGGTCGTTCCCACGCGCCGGGAGCGGAACGACACGGCTTTTTAGCCCCACGCGAATCCCGAAGCATGGACACGACACGCCGGCCGCGTCGCCTGCGGAAAGACGGTGTCCGGTCGCTGGTCAGCGAGACCGACCTGGCCGCCTCGGACCTCGTGGCGCCGGTGTTCGTGGACGCGACGGCCGACGAGCGCCGGCCCATCGAGTCGATGCCCGGTCACGAGCGCGTCCCGGTCGAGGAGGCGGTCGACCGCGTCGCGGAGGTTCGCGAGACCGGCGTTGAGGCGGTCATCCTGTTCGGGGTCCCCGAATCGAAGGACGAACGCGGTTCGCGCGCCTGGGCCGAGGACGGCGTCGTCCAGCGGGCCGTGCGCGCGATCACCGAGGGGACCGACGCCTACGTCATCACGGACGTCTGTCTC
>JAHENO010000130.1 GCA_018609945.1 Haloarculaceae archaeon
ACGACGACGAGGTAGGGGACGAACTCCTCGAGGTACGCCACGAGGTCGACCAGTCGGTCGCCATCGATCATCTCCAATGAGTCCAGCAGCATGAACGGGACGGTTTCGTGGACGTCGTGGACGAGAAACCCGGCGAGCGCGACGATCAGGCCGACCAGTTCCCGTTCGCTCTCGCTCAGGTGATCGAGGCTGTCCTCGTAGGCGGTTCCGTCGGCCGTCTCGCGCACCACGTGGATCTCGAAGGTTTCCTCGCTGACCTGTTCGCGGTCGTCGGCGTCCCCTTCGTGTGTCGGTTCGATCCAGACCCGCTCGAGGTTGTCGTACCCGAGCCGGTCGATGATCGCGTCCATGTGGGTGTTGAACGCCTCGACGGCCTCGGTTTCGATCCGCTCGACGCGGGTGCGCAACTCCTGGAGTTGCTCGGAGACCGCCTCGCGCTGGCGTTCGAGGTCCTCGCGGGCGGCAAGCTCTTCCTCGACATCCCGGAGGTCGCCCTCGATTTCCTCCAGTCGATCGGCCACGCGATCGCGCTCGACTTCGAGCTGACTCACCGCCGCCTGCAACTCGAGGAGGTCGCTCTGTGAGGCCTCCTGGAGCCCCTCGAGGTCGGCTTCGAGGTCGGCCACGCGGTCGGCGAGTTCGTCACGTCGCCCCTCGAGCCGTTCGACGGTCGATTCCCGTGTTTCGATCTGGTCTGTGACGTCTTCGCGGCGGGACTCGAGGTGCTGTCGCTGTTCGTGTGCCGCCTCCAGGGACTCGCGTTCCTCGGAGAGGTCGGCGATTTCGGCCTCGATCCGGTTTCGCTGTGCGCTCTTTGCCTGCCGAATCTCCCGGAGCCGTGCGACCATCTCCTCGATGCGGCCCCGGCGGACCTCGCTCCCGCAGGTCCAGCAGGTGGTCGTCCGTTCGGCAGGGTCGAGGTCGGCGGTCACCGCGCTGTCGACCGTCCCCGCCAGCGCCTCGGAGAGCACGGAGTCGGCGCCGTCCAGACGCTCGGCGTTGAAGCGGATCATCCCCTGGAGTTCGCTGATCACGGCTTCGAGTGTCCGTTTTTGTTCTCTGAGTTCCTCGAGACGGTTTTCGACCGTCGCCAGTCGCTGGCTGTCGGGTGCTGACAGCGACGCGAGTTCCGCCTCGATCGTCTCAAGGTTGTCCCGGAGCGACGCGAGGCTCTCCCGTTCGATCTCCAGATCCCGCTCGACCGCCTCGAGGTCCGTCCGGGCCTCGTGCAGCGCCTCGCGTTTCTCCGCGCGTTCCGATCCGTCTTCGGCGCTGCGCTCCGCGTCCGACTCGGCAGCCTGCAACGCCTCCCGGCGCTCCGCGAGCTCGCGCTCCAGTTCTGCGAGTCGCTCCCTGTTACGGCGCCGCTCGGCTTCGAGATCCGCGCGGTCCGCTGCCAGTTCGTCCAGCCGGTCCAGTTCCCTGTCAATCTCGCGGCGTTCGGCCACCAGGTCGGCGATCCGCTCGCCGATCGCCTCGGTGTCCAGCGGTGCCAGGAGGAGATCGCGGAGGTCGTCGCCGCGACGGACCGCGCGGCGTATCTCGTTGGACTCCACCAGCACGGCGTAGAGTTCGGCCGGTTCCGGGTCGTCCAGATACGGATTGCCGCCGGTCGAGACGTGACCGCCCTCCCGGCGGAGCTCGCGCGTGTAGGTCTCGTCGCCGACAGTCAGCGTCACTGCACCGCGTTCGGCGTCGCCTTTCAGCGTCACGAAGTCGGTGCCCAGCGCCCCGGCGATCGCCTGCACGAACGACGTCCGGTTTGTCGCGTTGGGACCAACCAGGGCGGTGACTCCCGGAGACAGATCGGCCGACGTCTCGTCGATCCCGCCGATGTTGGATACCTCGACGGAGATAACCGCGTCAGCCTCGACAGCCTCGCTCATGGCCCCCTTATACCCGGTCACGGACAAAAGTGTTGTCCCCGGATCACGACGACTCGCGCGGCTCCACGGGCCGGGCTCGCGTGGCCGCGCCGGGAGCGAACCCGGGTCGCGTTTCCGGCGCGGGCAGGCGCGATTCGAACCAGCCTGCCGTGACGTAGACCGCGTCGTCGTCGCCGTCGGCCCACAGCACGTGTTTGTCACGGCTGTCGGACCCGACCGCTTCGTAGGCCTCTCTGGTGTGCCGTTCCAGATGCTCGCTGTCGGGGGTGACGACGAACAGGACGGGACGGTCCAGTGCGTCGAGGGCAACCCCTTCGCGGTCGAACCGGCCGTCGACCGTCGCGGCGACGCTGCCCTCGAGGTCCGCCGCCGAGAGCACCCGCACGACCGCCGCCCCGCCGGTATCGGCGCCGTAGAACCCGACTGCGAGCGACCCGGTCTTCTCCCGGGTGCGGAGCCACGCCAGGACTCCCTCCAGTCGCTCGGCCAGCAGGCCGACGTCGTGGCGCCGCGAACGGTCCGGCGGTTCCCCGATGGCCACCAGGTCGATCAGGAGTGTTCCGATCCCGCGGCGCCGGACGAGGTCGGCGACGCGCCGCTCCCGTCTCGCGTGGGTCGTCCCGCACCCGCCGGTGACGAAGACGACGAGCGCACTCGCACCGCGAGGGACTGCCAGCTCCCCCGCCAGCGTCGCGCCGTCCGCGTTCATCCGCACCGTCCGTGTGGTTCTCATACGTCTACTCTCGTGGGCAGGTATAACACACCCCACCACTATTCCCAGATGTTGGGGAAAATAACGAATAACCGTTATATACAGAACTATATCAAAGCTCAGGGTGACGAACGTAAACCAGCGGGCCCTTTCTATATATAACGTTAAATTATGTTATTCGTCCGGGGACGACGGCTGCTCGCAGGCACAGCCGCGTTCGTCGAGGAACGTCTCGATGCCGGAGAACTCGCCACAGTCCTCACAGAGGACGGAGATGTCGACGAGCACGTCGGCGGAGCCGACGTGGACTGCGTCGGCGGCCGACAGCTGGTCGACGCCGCGTTCGGTCACCCGGACCGTGCGGTTCCGGAGCGAGCGGATGCGGTCCCGCCAGGTCTCGACGCGCTCCTCGGTTCCCTCGCGGTCGGGTTCGTGGGTCGCGCCGAGACAGTTCACGAGGTGTCTGTACAGCGTCTGGTGGGAGACGAACCGGTCTTCGACCTCCTCGACGGTCACGCCATCGTCGCGGAGTCGCTGCCGTGCCCGTCTGCGGCTCCCGACGTCGACGCCGTCGTCGGTCAGCACCCGGTACAGGTTATCGACCTCGCCATCGATCGGGACTGTTCCCGTCCGTTCGAGGGCCGCCCGGAGCAACTCGCGGTTGAACCACGCCGCGAGGTCGCGCACGCTCTCGTCACCGTGCCACCGCTCCTCGAGACGCTCGTGGACGCCCGCGAGACCGTACGCCCCCGCTGCAGCCCCCACCTTGCAGGAACACCGACTGCCCGGCCCGCCGCCGTTGTCTGTCATTGCCGACCCTACGAGCGTCCCGTATGTATGCGTGTTCCCGTCACCGGACATCCGTCCGCGCGTCCCGTTTGTTACAAGTATATATCCGTAACAGATGTCGAAGAGACGCGACGCCCGCGTCGTGATCGTCTCGTGACCGCCGTCTGTCGTTCCCGGATCGACCGCAGGGCGTGCCGCGATCGGAACGCTACTCCGTGACAGCGGTCGCTCTCAGCCGTCCTGGATCTGCTCGCGCAGTCGCCGGGTCTGCTCTTCGAGGCGGTCGATCTGCGCCTGGACCTGTTCGTCGGCGTGCTCGCGCAGCTCCGCCAGTTGTGCGTCGGTCTCTTCGACGAAAGTCATCGTCTGTTGCTGGACGTCGCTGTGTGTCTCCAGCAGGAGGTCGAGCTGTTCGTCGAGCGCGTCCAGGTAGGCCGCCGAGACGTCGTCGACCGCGTCGAGGTTCTCCTGGACTGCGTCCGCGGCCTCGTCGCGTTCCGTCTCGACCGCGGTGAACCCCTCCTCGAGCGCCTCGCGGATCTGCTCGACGCCGGCCTCCGATCCCGGCACGACCGCCTCGATGGTGTCGAGGTAACTCTCCATCGCTTCCCGGGTGACGTCGACGCCTTGCTGGTGTGCGTCGGCCCCGGTCTCGACGCCGCCGGCGGCGGCTTCGGCGAGTTGTTTCTGGAACTCGATGCTCGCTTCGAGGGCCTGCTTGCTCGCCTCGAGTGTCCGGCGCTGCGTCTCGAATACCGTATCGAGTGGAT
>JAHENO010000131.1 GCA_018609945.1 Haloarculaceae archaeon
GAAGTGGAAGGGCACCCGCTTCGACCTCATCTTCGGGTCGAACTCCCGGCTGCGCGCCATCGCGGAAGTCTACGGCGCTGCCGACGGAGAAGAGAAACTCGTCCACGACTTCGTGGACGCGTGGCAGAAGGTGATGCGCCTCGACCGCTTCGATCTGAAGTAGTCCCGGCTGCGAGCACCCCGTTTTGTTCGGCTGCTAGCTGTGGCCGCTCCAGCACAGTCGATGTCAGTATCAGTCTTCGAACTCGAAGACGCGGCGGAGTTCGTATTCGATCCGGTCGGTAAATTCCTCAAGAACGGCCTGAAACTGCTCTTCCCCGCCCGGCAGGGATCGTGCGCGCTCCGCCAGGTCGTCGGGCAGTGCGACCCGGAACTCGCCGTCGCCCTCGTAGACGGGTTCGCTCTCGCTGAGAATCTGTCGGTCGATCGCACGAAGTATCTCCGAATCGCGCTGGCCGTGGAGGTACTGGTACGCGTTCGAGTACGCCGTCTCGAGTTCCTCGAAGTAGTGGACGTACTTCTCCTCGAATTTCTCCGGATCGAATTCGGACATGGCTGGACCAATTCCGGGAACGCCTTTGAACCCTTCGCAGGAGTGGTGTCGACCGGTCCGTCACGGTGCGCGGCTCTGTCTGCCGACTGGTAGCGAACGCGCCTCCGAAACGACCGGTCAGGGAGCCCATCCGGGCGTCTTCGAACCCTTGATACCTGACTCCGTGTAACGGTGGGTATGCGAGTACTGATTACTGGCGCACACGGGCGGGTAGGCGAAGGGCTGAAGATGTACCTGGCGGGCGACGAGGACTACGACCTGACGTACCTCGACCGCGAGGACCACCCCGACTACGACACCCACGTCGCCGACGTGAGCGATTACGAGGCGATCCGGCCGGCCTTCGACGGGCAGGACGCGGTCGTCCACCTGGCGGCGTATCCGACGACCGACGGGACCTGGGACCAGGTCCGCGAGAGCAACCTGATCGGGACACACAACGTTCTGGAGGCGGCGGCCGACGCCGGCGTCGAGCAGTTCGTGTTCGCGTCCTCGATCCACGCCGCCGGGATGTACGAGGAGGACAACGCCCCCGACCTCTATGAACTGGATTTCGACCTGACGGTCACCCACGAGGACCCCGAGCGACCCGACTCCTACTACGGCGCCTCGAAGGCCTTCGGCGAGGACTGGGGTCGCTACTACGTCGAGTGTCGTGACTATCCGGAGCAGTTCTACGCCATCCGCATCGCCAGCATCCGGGCGCCGCCCTACGACAACCCCTACGGGGACGCCGAGCGGGGCGTCGAACGCGGCGACTGGGAGCGGGGCAGCGACGACTACGAGACGCAGGTCAAGCGCCTGAAAGGGACCTGGCTCTCGGAGCGCGACTGGGTCCAGCTGGTCGAGCTCTGCCTGGCCGACGACGACTTGGCGTTCGACATCTTCTTCGGGACCAGCGAGAACGACCGCGGGTGGTACGACATCGAGCACGCGAAGGACGTGCTGGGCTACGAGCCACGGGACCGGGCCGAGGAGTGGACCGAACCCCCGCAGGAACTCGTCGACCACGTCGACGCCAACCGAGACGAATAGAGCGAGTGGATTCGGGGCCGTAAGGTTAGCTCGCGTTCCGAACCGCGTCTATCGCCGCACCGATGTCGTCGTCAGTTACGTCCAGGTGCGTGCAACACCGGATCGTGTGCTCGCCGAACTGGCTGGCGCGGACCCCTGCGTCCAGCCACCCCTCCAGGACCGCCTCGGCCGGCCGGTCGGTGGTGACGAGCACGATATTCGTCTCCGGTGGCTCGACCGCCAGCCCGTCGACCCGGTCGAGGCCTGCGGCGAGCCGGTCTGCACGCCGGTGGTCCTCGGCCAGGCGCTCGCGGTTCGACAGCGCCGCCAGTCCCGGTGCCGCGAGGATGCCGGCCTGCCGCATCCCGCCGCCGAACAGCTTCCGGTGGCGGCGAGCCTCCTCGATGACGGAGTCGGGGCCGGCCAGCATCGAGCCCACCGGCGCACCGAGTCCCTTCGAGAGACAGCACATGACGGTGGTGACGTGCTCGGCGTAGTCGGCAGCCGACACCCCATGGGCGACCGCCGCGTTGAAGAGTCGCGCCCCGTCGAGGTGGACGGGCACACCCACCTCGTGGGCCGCGTCAGCCGCCGCGGCAATCGCCTCGGGCGAGATGGCGGTCCCGCCTCTGCTGTTGTGTGTGTTCTCCAGAGCGAGTACCCCCGTTCCCGGGCGGTGGTCGGAGGCCTCGACGTACGCGCGGCGCACCTGGCTCGGCGAGATGACGCCACGCTCGCCGCCGTCGATGGTCCGGGTCTGGACGCCGGCGTGCTGGGCGGGCCCGGCAAGTTCCCACCTGTAGATGTGGCTCTCCCGCTCGCAGACCAGTTCCTCCCCGCGCTCGGTGTGTGTCCGGACCGCGATCTGGTTGCCCATCGTACCCGACGGCACGAGCAGGGCAGCCTCGGTGTCCAAGACGTCAGCGACGCGCTCCTGGAGTTCGTTGACTGTCGGATCTTCCCCGTACACGTCGTCGCCGACAGCGGCGTCACGAGCCGCCTCGCGCATCCTGTCGTCGGGCCGGGTCACCGTGTCGCTCCGCAAGTCGATCATTACGTCACGTATCCGTCGGAGGTCCAAAACCCCCCGGGTATTTGCTGGCTCCAGCGATGCGTAGGGCGTGAAATCTGATCGTTCACAGCAACCAACGGGACCGGATGTCGAACGATTTTACTGAACACAGCCAAACGATAGCCCATGGGTGGCTGGAAAGACATCGAGTGTTCGCGCTGTGAGACGACGTCACACGCCCGGACCAGATCCGGGTCGGATCTGGCGTTCTGTCCACACTGCAGTGCCGACGCGGTCGACGTGTTTGGGGGAGTCTACGGGGGCCAGGTCGTCGACATGTACGACTGTACCCACTGTTCGAACGTGTTCAACCTCGCGGCGAACCCCGAACCCGGGTACTGTCCGCTCTGTGGCTCGGACGCGATCAGTACCTTTCCCTGACACCGTGGGACGCACGAACGTCCCCGAGGGGACTGGTGTAGCATTGACATTGCGCTGCCCACTGTGTCTCTCTCGTGGAGACGTCAACGGTGTCGAACCATCGAGGTGTAAATTCTCACAGTATACTAATAAAATAAGAAAGATGAATAGTCATATGATAAAAGATCCATGTAGAGTGGCTAGAGAACGTTTCAGAAATCGGCGGTCCGCGTTAATGAGTGAATCAGAGGTGTTCCTATGGAGACGTGGTATGAGAGTTGCATTTTATCGGGGAATTTACAATAAGTATAATAATTAAAATTTATTACTTACGTATAGAGTCGGCCAGCGCACAATGAGAGCCTATCGACGGTATACGCTAGGAAGTTTTACGGACATATGGTTGTAACGGAAGCGCCCACGAATGTTCGCGTATTCGAAAGCGGTGCTGTTTCGTATCGCGAAATTAGTATCAGAAACAGATTATAATGATTTCGAAGAGCGCGTCGGCACGAACCCGGATTCTGACCTGGACTATCGGAATACGTTTCGTGATGGGAAACAGATGCGCCGTATTGCGGCCAGTCATTGTTACATATTCCCGTACTTGGGAGAGCCACCGGAGCATCGAATCCGACGAGAGTGACCCACAAAGTCGGAGACGGCACCGATTTGGTTGGCTCGGGCGATGGATCGATCGTCCCCGTCACGACGGACGATGCCGTTTCTCAACGAGAAACTTTTATAAGTGTTCGCATGCGGGTAGATACCATGGAGCAATCAGCGAGGGACACGGGAATCAAGGCGACGCGGACGACGCTCGACGTGATCGAGGAGATCAGGGAACGCGAGGGGGCACGGACCGCGGAGGTTGCGGAGGCGCTGGACGTGGCACGGAGTACGGCACACAAACACCTCAAGACGCTACAGCAGCGGGGATACGTCCGGAAGATGGCCGGGGAGTACCGGCTGGGGCTGCAGTTTCTCAACCTCGGGGAACACGCACGGACGAGGTGGCCCTGCTACAGTCTCATCAGGGAGGCAGTGGCCGATCTCGGTGAGCGGACCGACGAGGACGTGGATTTCGTCGTCGAGGAGAGAGGGCGCGTGTACACGCTGTGTGAATCCTACCACAAGTGGGAGAAGTATCCCGACGCGGGAAGCGGGTATCGCGTTGACCTCGGGGACTGGTACTACATGCACTCGGTCGCGTCGGGCAAGGCCATCCTGGCGACGTACACCGAAGACGAGGTCCGGGCGGTCGTCGACAGGTGGGGGCTGCCGGCACTGACGGACAACACCATCGCCGACATCGACGAGTTGTTTGCCGAGCTGGAGACGGTCCGGGACCAGGGGTACGCGATCGGTGACGAGGAGTACGTCTCGGGGCTCCGGACGGTGAGCAAGGCAGTCTCCCCGTCGGGCTGGCCCACGATCGGCGCGTTGAGCGTCTCCGGCCCGGCCTATCGCATGACCGGCGCAGTCCTGCACGACGAGATCGTCTCGGTGCTGGAGACTGTCGTGGCGCGTCTCGAACGCGAGGTTGCGGAGGAGTCTCCGGGCAAGTTTTATGCGATGGGAGCCGCCAGTTCCTCCCAGGATGCAAGTACACCACGGACAGAGTGACTGGAAAGCGACTGCACCCGCTGCGGACCGCACCCGGTGAGACGATGGACGAGTACACATTTAGCTTCCCGATCTGGGTCGAGTTCGGCACGGGCGCGAGCGGCAAGGTCGGGGAAATCGCCGAGACGCAGGGCTGGGACCGGGCGGTGATCGTCACTGATCCGGGCATCGTCGAGGCGGGACTCACGGACGGGATCGTCGACGCACTCGAGACCGCGGGGATCGCCTACGACCTCTCCGACGGCGTCCGACCGAACCCGACAGTGTCGATGGTCGAGGAGACGGCGGAGACGATCGAGGCGTCGGGGGCGGACTTCGTCGTCGCAGTCGGGGGTGGCAGTGTGATGGACGTCGGCAAGACCGCGAGTATGCTGGTGACCAACGGGGGAACCGTCGCGGACTACGAGGTCGTGACCGACGAGGACGTGGTGGCCGAACCCGTCGAGAACCATCCCGTGCCGCTGGTGACCGTTCCGACGACGGCGGGCACCGGCAGCGAGGTCGACTTCTGGGCGGTAATCACCGACACCGAGCGGGAGTTCAAGATGGCACTCGGGCAGCCACCCCTCTATCCGGGCGGCCCCTACCTGGGTGCGTCGGTGTCGCTGGTCGACCCCGCACTGACGGAGTCACTGCCGCCCCGCCAGACCGCAGCGACGGGGTTCGACGCGCTCTCGCACGCGCTGGAGAACTACGTCTCGGCGGTCTCCCCACCGCTCGTGACGCCGATGGCCCTGCACGTGATGGAACTGATCGCGGAGTACCTGCCGGAGGCCTACCACGATGGCACCATGGAGGCCCGCGAGCACGTGATGTTCGCGGCCCACCTCGCCGGGATGGGCGAGAACCTCGCTGGGTTCGGCGCGATCCACTCGCTGGCGGAAGTGACCGGCGCGATGTATCCCGATATCCCACACGGCGAGGCGATCGCGATCTTCACGCCGGCGGTCATGGAGTTCAACCGCACGGCAATCCCCGAACGCTACCGCGACGTCGCGGCGGCGCTGGGCGAGGACGTCGAGGGCCTGTCCGTCGAGGAGGCCGCACGCCGGGCGGTCGAGGCGGTCGAGGACCTGATGGACGAACTCGACCTGCCGTCACGCCTCCGGGACGTCGGTGTCGCCGAGGAGGATCTCCGGACCATCGCCGAGAAATCCATGGCGACCTCGGAGATCGGCGACAACCCCAGAGAGGCCGACGCGGATGACCTGCTGGAGATCGCGCGGAACAGCTACTGACCATGGCAGCGCGCAAGTCCATCGAACAGATGCACGAGTCCCACTGGGAGGCCCACGAGCGTGTCGAGGCGACGAGCGAGTTCCGCGCCTGGATCGCCGGCGAGGCCACCGAAACCGGATCGACAATCGAGACGCGGGACCCCGCGATCGACTACCCCGTGACCGAGGTGACGGCGTGTGACGAGGGGGCTGTCGACGCGGCTGTCGACGCCGGCTGGGAGGCCTACGAGGGCGCGTGGGGAGCGACCGATCCGGCCGAGCGGGGGCGACTGCTCTTCGAGTGGGCCGACCGCCTCCGGAGTCACACCGACGAACTGGCTCTCCTGGAGACGGTCGACACGGGCAAGCCGATCGCGCACGCCCGCGGCGAGGTCGAGGGGGCGATCGACACGCTGGAGTACTACGCCTCGCTCGCTCGCGACCAGTCCGGCGACCAGATCCAGACCGGCGACGACCTCCACCTCTACACGCGGGAGGAACCCTACGGCGTCGTGGGCCAGATCGTGCCCTGGAACTTCCCGACGTGGGGCGCTGCCTGGAAGTTCGGACCGGCGCTCGCCGCGGGCAACGCCTGTGTCCTGAAACCCTCGGCGCAGAGCCCCCTGACGGCCATCCGGATTGCCGAACTCTCTGCCGAGGTCTTCCCCGACGGCGCGATCAACGTCGTCCCCGGGACGGGCGCCGAGACGGGTGCGGCACTGACCGACCACGCCGGCGTCCGGAAACTCTCCTTTACCGGGAGCACGACCGTCGGGAGCACCGTCATGCACGACGCTGCCGACACGATCACGCCCGTGACGCTCGAACTGGGCGGCAAATCTCCCTTCATCGTGTTTCCCGACGCGGACCTCGAGAAAGCCGTCGACGCGGTCGCCTCGGGCATCTTCTACGCCACCGGCGAGATCTGTGACGCCTTCTCCCGGGCCCTGGTCCACGAGGACGTCATCGACGAATTCACCGACCGGTTCGTCGAGACAGCCGAGTCGTACGTCATCGGCGATCCGCTCGACGAGGAGACGACCCTCGGACCGCTGACCTCCCGGGACCAGTACGAGAAGGTGACGGAGTACATCGAGATCGGGAAGGCGGAGGCGACGCTGCTGACAGGCGGCGGCCGGCCTGCTGGCGACGGACTCGAGAACGGCTGGTACGTCGAGCCGACGGTGTTCGGGGACGTCACCAACGACATGCGGATCGCCAGAGAGGAGATCTTCGGCCCGGTCCAGACGATCATCGAGTTCGCCACCTACGAGGAGGCCATCGAGATCGCCAACGACACCGAGTACGGCCTGGCCGCCGGGATCGGAACCGAGCGAACCGACCTTGTCCACCACGCCGCTGCGGACATCGACGCCGGTCTGGTGTACGTCAACGAGTACGGCCCGATCCGGCCCGAAGCTCCATATGGTGGCTTCAAGGATTCGGGCATCGGGAAGGACCTGGGCCGCGAGGCACTCGACCACTACCGCCGAACCAAATCCGTCTACGTGAACCTGGGCTCGCCGTCGCTGTGACCCGCTGCCCGGCGTCTTTCTGCACTGGCAATCGCTACCACGTCTCCTGACTTGTGTTACTCAGTGACATTAGAACTAAGTATCGTGGTGCTGATGGTAACCATATGAGCGGGAGTGACAGCCTGTTCGTTCGAGAAGCCACGGGACTGGTGCGCGAATGGTCGTCGTACGACGCGTGGATCTACGCGTTCCTGTCGGTGAACATCGTCACGCTGGGCTTTTACATCTGGACGTTCGGTGCGTTCATCCCGGACGGGAGCCCCATCCTGGCGACACTGATCGCGATCGCGGTACTGACACTCCAGAACGTCGTGTTCGCGACCCTGATCGCGGCGATGCCACGCGTCGGCGGCGACTACGTCTGGCAGAGCCGCCTGCTCGGTGGGTTCTGGGGCTTCCTGCTTGCGATACCGGGATGGGTGTTCATCCTGTGGCTGTGGGTCCCGATCTACGGGTCCATACAGTCGTGGCTCGTGTTCGGGCCGATTTCCGCACTCCTGGGGTACCCGGGGCTGGCGAACTTCTGGAACTCCAGTACCGGACTGTTCGTCTCGTCGATGCTGGTCGTGGCGTTCGTGTTCGTCTACGTGAGCCTGGGGATGCAGTGGTACGCCCGCATCCAGCAGACGCTCTTCTACATCGGGGTCGCCGGGTTCGTCCTGTTCCTCGGCGGCCTGTTGACGACGAGTCCGGGAAGTTTCCAGACCGCCTTCGACTCCCAGATGGCTGCCTGGGGCATGGACGCCACGTACAGTGGGGTCCAGGAAGCAGCGGGTCCGAGTTTCGCCTCGATGTGGAACACCGACATCGTGGCGGCCTACTACCTGTTCCCGATGTTGCTGTTCTGGATCATGTGGCCCGTCTGGGGATCGACCCTGTTCGGTGAGGTCCGCGAGGCCGGCGAGTGGAAGAAGATGTTCTGGGTGCTCGAGGGTGCGCTGGTCGGGGCCGGCCTCGTCGGGATCGTCCTGTGGCCCCTGTTCGACAGCGCGATGGGCTGGCAGTTCTACCAGTCGCTGAACTGGAGTTACTTCGTCGGTGCCGGGGCGGCCCAGTGGATCTCCGCACCGACGACGCTCGTCGCGATCGCCTGGGGTGGCGGCGCAGTCGGGACGATCATGGCGATCCTGATGGCCGGGTGGTTCTACGCCTGGTCGGGGACGGTGTTCCTGTCCTCGACGCGGGTCATCTTCGCGGCCGCCTTCGACCGGGCCATCCCGGAGTTCTTCGCGGAGGTCAAGACCCGGTTCAATACCCCCATCTACGCTGTGCTGGCGATGGCGATCCCGGCGACGGTGCTGACGGTCATCTACTTCTACGTGCCGGGCTTCCAGACGTTGACGCTGGCTGCCACGTTCGTCATTGCGATCACGTACTTCGGGACCACGGCGGCGGCGACGCTGCTGCCGTTCCGGCGGCCGGACCTGTTCTCGAACACCTACATCTCGCGGTTCGAGGTCGGCCCGATCCCGCTGATCAGTCTCGTCGGGATCGTCTACATGGGCTTTCTGCTGTCGGTGTTTTACCTCTGGGCAACCGTCGACGCCTACGGCATCAACAACGTTCGCTCTGCCGGGTTCATGCTGGTGCTGTACCTGCTCGCGGTCGTCATCTACGCCGCGATGCGGTGGTACCGCGCCAAGCAGGGCGTCGACCTGGACAAGATCCACTCCGAGATCCCGACTGACTGATCAGGACAGTTCGGGTCGCCGGTACCACTGTTTTCGCTCGCCGAGGAGCGACCGGAGTTTCCACCGGAGCGTCTTGGGCTCCGTCTCGATGGCCTCGCGAAGCGCGTCCACCCGCTCGGAGAGGTGCGCCTCGTCGATCGGCAACTCCTCCTCGGCCAAGTACGATTCCACTCGGTCGAGATTCATCGTCGTGGTCTTGTACAGGCCCCAGTCACTCTGACACAGCCCCGAGATGTAGTCGGCGTCGATGGCGTCGGTCTCGACGTCACTGCCCACCGGGTGGTCGTTGAACATCGCGATGATATCGCGGATGTCGCGGTCGCTGATCTCGGCGATCTGGAGTTTCGACAGCAACAGGTCCTCGATGGGGACGGTCGGGTAGTCGAGTTCGACCCGCTCGCGCAGGCTCCAGGAGTGACAGAACCGGAACCTGTCGACGATGTAGTCGGCCTTGCGCTCGTTGACCGGGTCCTGAAACTCCAGCTGGAACCGGTGCATCGTATTGAACCGCTCGTTTTGCTCGTAGCCCAGTTCCTGCATGAACTCGATGACCGCGTCCTTGTCTTCGCGGGTGGTGACGAAATCGACGTCGCGGTACTCCCGGGCGAACGGCTCCTCGTGCATCGTCTCCGAGTGCTCCCAGATCGCCGTCCCGCCGATCGACCGCACCAGCAAGCCCTCCTCCCTCGCGACCTCGACGACGCGGCGCCCTTCCTCGATCGGGTCTGCCAAGGGTTCCCGCGCTCGCTCCGAGTCCTCGTGCTCGCTTGCCATATGCTCGTAGTATCCGGTGGCGGTCGTATAACTCTATCCCCGGACCAGGCCGACGACGTTGACCGCCGGTTCCAGGTCGACGATCGCACCCTGTAGCGATCCCTCCGAGTAGACGCTGCCGGGATTGATCGCGATAGTGTCGCCGATCCGGGTCTTGCCGCGCGACTCGTGGATGTGGCCGTGCAGCGACAGCGGCGGCTGGTACTTCTCGATGACCTCCCGGACGGCGTGGCTGCCGACCGGCTCCATCGTCTGGGCGCCGTATTTCGGTTTGAGGTCCTCGTCGAGTTCGGGCGCCTCGTCGAGTTGCGAATCGTACGGCGGGACGTGGAAATTGAATATGGCGTGGTCGATGTCGTCGATGTCGTCGATCACACTTTCGAGACGCTCACGGAGGTCGTCCTCGTCCTCCTCGCGTGGGGTATCCCACGGCGTCACGTTCGACCAGCCCGTGGACGCCATCTGGTAGTGGTCGTCGATCCGGACCACTTCGCTCTCGACGAGCCGGACCCGGTCGACGTCCCGCCAGGTGTCGTCGATCTCGAACGGGTCGTCGTTCCCGGGCGAGACGTGCACCGGGACGTCCTCCGGCAACCGCTCCGAGGCGAACTCGCCCCACTCCCTGATCCGCTGTTTCATCTGTTCGTGGAAGATTTCGTCGTGGCGCTCGTCGGCGTCCTCGGCGTTCTGGAGCTGTTCGTACTCCGATTGGTCCATGACGTACGGATAGAAGCCCGCGTCCTCTGCGGAGTCTTTCACCTCCTGAAGTTCCTCCTCGGTCTCGACTGCCTGTTCCTGCTCGTTGCGCGTGTACCGGTACGTGCCGTTCTCCCTGATGATCGGGAAGATGGCCTTCCCCGTCGTGTCGCCACCGAGTACCAGCACGTCGGCGCTGTAGAACTCCGCCGAGTTGACGAACTTCCGCCAGCAGGCCGTCGACCCGTGTACGTCGGTCGCGAAAAAGAGCCTGGTCACGCCCTCCGCTTTCTCCATGCCCTCGCTCTCGCGAGCGACGTTCTCCTGGTTTAGCCGCTCCTTGAGGTTGGAAATGAATCCCATGGCTATCGACTCTAGATTGCTCCCGCGCTTCGGATAAGTGTTTCCCCGCCGACGATTTCGACGAACACGCCGACATCAATCGACACGTGCAATCCTGTTCCGAGCAATATCTGATTATTTTCAGAAAAAAGGTAGTGACTGTATCGATACATCCCGTACATGCTGATGTGGGCTCTGAACCTGGCTGTGGATCGCTCTGTATCCCAGGTCGTGCAGAGCGCCGAGCACGTAATTATAAATAAAATATAGTGTATGCTAAATTGTTTATTATGGATGAAATATGAGAAGTATCGCGTGACAACACTTATATTTGTACGCATTTGCTATTGTGTTGTTCCGGAATGTCTTGCCAGCACCTTCGCTACGTACAGATCTCTCCTCCGACACTGACTGGCTTCGAATCCCTGTCGGCACACCGCTACTCGTCGACTGGGCCTCCGACCGGCCCCACGCGGTAGATGGGAAAGAGGCCGACGACAGCGAGTACGAGGTCGGCACCGTGTCTCAGCAGGTGGTGTACCGGCATCGGGACGAAGCCCACAGCGGTACCGAAACCGACGCTCGAGCGACCGACGAGCAGACCCAGGGCCACAGTCAAGAGCAGATAGACCGAGTGTTCGTCGCCGCGCGTACGCGACGAGCGCGATGGCAAACAGGATCGCCGTCCCCGTCGTCCGGTTACCTTTTGCAGGTGTTGATCCCGAGGAGGCTGTTGAGCGGGCACTGTCTCACCGCTCCGGTAGCAAGCAGTATGGCTCCGGCGACGAGCGCAACGGCGGCGATCGGCAGCCCGAGCGGCAGGAGCTGGGCGAGGGACGCCACACCTGCGATCAGCAATACTGGCCCGACGACGAGCCGTGCGAGTCTGTCGTAGCCGCCAACATTCCGTTCCATGTGCAAATAGTGGGGCCGGTCGAATATATTTGCTTGCTTTGTTCTCACAATATTGCAAATTACTGCCGGGTCCTTCTTGTGTCCCCTTTCCGCGGAGGGCCACTCTGACACTCGGGTGGCAACGACCGTCCGTCCGGCCGAGACAGTTTCGGTCACACCCCTCACGACAGGCGTTCCCAGTTTCCGGGAACATGTGAGGAGTTCTTCTATTGTACTCACGTACCACCCGGAGAGATGAGCGAGCTACGAGAGGTCATTGCGGTACACGTTCGGTTACACCCGGGCGTCCATTTCAACGAACTCGTCCGCGACCTCGATATTGCGACGGGCCAGGCACAGCATCACCTCCGACGGTTGTGCAAGGAGGACGAACTCGTGGTCGAGAAGTTGCGGGGGCGGACACACTACTTCCCGGACGGATACGACCCGTGGGACCGCCGGGCGGTCGCGCTGTTGCGACGGGAGACGACCCGCGAGATTATCGCCCACGCGCTCGAGGGCGGGACGCCGGCGGCGGCCGAACTGGCGAGTGACCTCGATATCGCCCGGAGCACCGTCTCGTGGCACGTCTCGACGCTGGTCGAAGCCGGTCTCGCCGAGAAGACCTACGACAGCCAGGGCCGCGTCCACGTCCGGCTGACCCGCCCCGAGGAGACCCGCCGCCTCCTGGAGCAGGTCTCACCGACGCTTCCCGACCGGCTCGTCGACCGGTTCGCCCGCCTCGTCGACAGAGTCTCCACACCTGAGAGTCACACATAGCGCGGGAGGTGTCGCGACCGAGGGCGGTCCTCGCTGGTCGATGGGTGTGAGAATCGCACCAGACGTGCTAAGACCCTGGAGAACGTACTCCCACGCACGATGATCGAATCCCTCTTGCGCGTCGACGTCGCGCTGTTTCTTCTCATCGGGATTCTCGGCGGGGCCCACTGCATTGGCATGTGTGGGCCGCTCGTGACGCTGTATTCGAAGCAGATGTCTCCCCAGCCGGATGGTGGGACGCCCACGGCGTCCCGGGGTGGGCGCGGCCACCTCACCACCTACGAGGTCCGCCAGCACGCGCTGTTCAACGTGGGGCGGGCCACGACCTACGCGGTTCTGGGTGCGCTCTTCGGTGGGC
>JAHENO010000132.1 GCA_018609945.1 Haloarculaceae archaeon
GGAGGACAGCACCGACGCGGGGAAACCCGCGGAGGACAGCACCGACGCGGGGAAACCCGCGGAGGACAGCACCGACGCGGGGAAACCCGCGGAGGACAGCACCGACGCGGGGAAACCCGCGGAGGACAGCACCGACGCGGGGACACCCGCGGAGGACGCGGCCTGGCCCGAACCGGATCCCGCCTTCGAGTCACCGGAGACCGAGGCCCGCGAGGAACTGATCGCCGACCTCGTCGAAGACGTCCGCGACATCGTCGACGTGACGGGAACGGACCCGGAGACGATCCGCGTCTACGTCGCCGCCGACTGGAAACGCGAGGTCTTCGAGACCGTCCGCGAGGTCGGGCCGGACGTCGGTGCCGTCATGGGCGCCGCCATGGAAGACGAAGCCCTGCGGGAGCGCGGCGAGGCGGTCAACGACCTCGCGGGCGACCTGGTGGAGTTCGTCCGGGGTCGCGACGAGGAGTCGCTGAAGGCACTCTCGTCGCTCGACGTAGGGGCGGTCTACCGGTCAGCCGGGGCGTTCCTCGAACGCGAGTTCGACGCCGCAGTCGAGGTCTACGCCGAGGACGGCAAGACTGTCGATCCCGAGAACAAGGCCGACCAGGCGGTCCCGTTCCGGCCCGCAATCCATATCAGCTGAGAGTGGGGCCCGTCGGTCGACACGGAATCCACCCCGAGACGTGAGGGTGTCGAACAGAGCGGCTACGTTCCGTTCCCGGCCCCTTCCTCGTCGACCGGAATCTCGGTACTGCTGCCCGTCGTCCCCCCGTGCTCGGCACCGCCGGCCTCGGCGGCCGTGTACCCGGCGAGGTACCCGGCAGTGCCGCCGACGAGGCCGCCGATCGTCGCGCCGGCGGGGCCGCCGACCGCGCCGAGCACCGACCCGGCGAAGCCCGCTGCCGTCGCGGTCCGTTCGGCCGCCTCCTCGGGGTCGGACCTGCTCGCACAGGTGGTGCTGTCGTGGCCGTGACCGTGTTCGTCGTCGTGGTGGCCCATGTCCATCCCTCGGGGCTGGAGGCAGAAAACCCTTCGACCTAAAGGAATTGGCCGAGGAGAGCGATCTACGTCTCCGTGCCGACCAGCGGGAAGTCCGTGCCGATGTCGTGCTCGCGGGCGTGTTCGTAGACCACGTGGGCCGCGGCGACGTCCTGGATGGCGAGCCCCGTCGAGTCGAAGACCGTGACGCCGTCGTCGGCCGTCCGACCGTCGAGGGTGCCGGCGACGATGTCGCCGAGTTCGCCGTGCAGGTCCTCGTCGCCGAGCAGCCCCTCGTTCCAGGGGACGTTGATCTCCCCGGAGTGGGTGCACTGGTCGTAGTCGTCGATGACGAGCTTCGCGTGCTGGAGGATGTCGTCCGCGATCTCGTGTTTGCCCTCGGCGTCGGCCCCCATGGCGTTGACGTGGGTCGAGGCGCCGACCTCGTCGACGACGGGATCGCGGACGGGCGTCGTCGTCGAGACGATGTCGCAGGCGGCGGCCTCGGCGTTCGTGCCCTCGGTGACGTCGTAGTCGTCGTCGTAGCGGTCGACGAGTTCCTGCCTCGCGTCCGGGTCGATATCTGCGACGACCACCCGCTGGATGTCCCGGACAGCAGCGATGGCCTCCAGTTGGGTGTACGCCTGGATGCCCGCACCCACCAGGCCCAGCGAGGTAGCGTCCTCGCGGGCGAGGTACTCTGTGGCGACCGCCGCGGCCGCGCCCGTCCGCAGGCGAGTGAGGTGCGTGCCGTCCATGACCGACAGCGGGAACGCGGTCTCGGGATCGGAGTAGATGACGGTCCCCATCACCGTCGGGAGGTCGTGCTGGTCCGGATTGCCTGGGTGAGAGTTGACCCACTTGACGCCCGCAGCCTCCCAGTTCTCGCCCGCCCCCTCCGTGGCGTCGATGTAGGCGGGCATCGACCGGAAGTCACCGTCGTACTGGGGCAGGTCGATGTAGGACTTGGCGGGCATCTGCGTGTCGCCGCGGGCGTATGCACCGAAGGCACCCTCCACGGCGTCGATGACCTTCGGCAACTGCGCACCGGCCTCGACGTCATCGGAGTCGAGTAGCAGCGTCTCCATGTGCGACACTCCGACAGCCACTCACTTATATGCGGCCCAACCGTCACGGGCAGATCACATCTGCCTGTGTGGTGATAGGTGGGTCAGTGCAGAATGTAGAGTAGATAATCAGCACGACACAAGTCGGGAAGAAGAGAACGATGACACAAGAGGTCCGTATCTACCGATAATGACTGCTGTAGCTATTTTCCAGGTCGACCGCACGACCATCGTGCGGCCGATCCGGTAACGAACTACAGCAGTCATTATGAGGGCGTCAGACAACTCTTCACATGGGGTTACCGTCATCCGTAGCTGTACACGATCCTCACGCACCCAAGTAACGGTAGATCGAAACCGCTCAAAACGGGAGTGCCGAGTGTCGGATATCATGCCTTGTCGTCGACATCGGGGTCGAAAGGGCTGCGCTCCAAGTAGAGAAACTCGAGCAGAAAGAGTGTGAGAAAGATGCCGACGATCCAGAGCAAAATCTCGATATCGGTCCGGTAGAGATGATAGAGAACGATCGGGATCGCCACGGTCGTCCCGGCGAGACCGAGTGCAGGGAACAGACGGTTCGATTCCGTCTCGTCCGCGAGTTGGAGATTCACGAAATTGGCCACAGCGTCCGCGATCAGAAATGCGACCGAACCGAACTCGGTGATCTGCTTGAGTGTCCCGAGCGCGGCGAAGGTAGCGGTAAGGCCACCCATGAGTAGGAGCGAGTAGACGGGAATACCCTCGCGGTTCCGAAACGAGAAGAGCCGCGGGATCGCGCCTTCGGTTGCAATCTCGTGGACGAGCCGTGAGGCACCGAAGAGCGTCGCGTTGATTCCCGACGAGGTGCTTTTCATCGCGGAGAGGATCACGAGCACGAACCCGGCAGCACCCAGAAGAGGAATGTTCGAAACGGCTGCTGCAAGCGCAGTCTCCTCATGGGCAATGAGCTGTTCTGGCGTCAGTTGGAGGGTTGCCATGAACGACACTGAGACATAAATCAAAATCGCGATCAAGATGGCGAGATACATCCCGATCGGGAGGGTTCGTTCGACATCTTCGATTTCCTCATAGTCGTAGATCAGTAGCTGAAATCCCTCGTAGGAGACGAAGATGATCGCAAATCCGGTGATCGGGCTGATATATCCCTCGTTGAAAAAATCGACTGCAGTGGGATCACCCTCAAAAAGAGAATTCCGAGCGCGGCGAGCGAGAGTAAAACCGCGATCTTGAGGTAGACGGCAATATCCTCGAACAGCCCGGTTTCGCGGACGCCCGAGAGGTTCAATCCCACGAAGAGGGCGACGATCACGACCGAGATAACGGGGCGAAGGAGCTGCGGGAGCGCGACCCCGACGATGGCCCGCGCGGCGGTAAGGGCGTACGCGCCGAACGCGAAGGCATACATCGCCATGACACCTATGTAGCCGACGACCAACACCCATCCAGTATATGCTGCAAGGCTCGGATGGTCTACGGTGTGCTCGACGAACGTGAACGCCCCGGCGTGTTCGCCGAAGTGGAACGTCAGTTTGAGGTACGAGTACGCGGTGAGCAGCGTGATAACACCCGCGATGAGATACGAAAGCGGGACGGCGTTGCCGGCTTGCTGCATCGCGACACCGAGGACGGCGTAGATGCCGCCCGAGACCATTCCGCCGACGCCCATCGCAACGACCTCCAAGAGACCGAGCTTTCCTGAACGGGTGCGGCTCAGCAGAGACGTGAGCAGAGTCATATCACCGTAATCTGCGTTATTTCTCGGACTACTGGAACAGGTTATACAACCAAGCAAGGAGATACGCGCCGAGAAACCCATCTGCGAACGCCCAGACAGCACCGAGTACCAATCCTCGAGTTGTCGAATCATATCCCAGATACACGTCGGAAAGGAGGTCCTGCCACTCCCCACCCCACCCTCGACGCGCCGTCACTCCCAGTACAACCACGGCACCGGCCCAAAGCAAACCCATTGCCTTCCCGAGCGCTTTGCCGTCCACTCGACGGGTGCTCTGGTCTCTCATACCTGGAATTTATCCATTTTCCACTTAATCAGTTACTGTCTTTCCCACGGTTCGAAAACGACAGAGCCGGGTTGCAAAACAATTGCTGTGCAAGATACGCAGGTTCTATCTTGCACATCAAACGGTACCAATATCACACACCTGCTATATTTTCCGCCAGGGTAGGCAAACAAACACTCCGCCCGGAATCACGCCACAGTCACAGTCCGCGTCTCCCGCACGGGTGCCAGCGGCAACTCGGGGAAGGCAACCTCGACGGCGATGGTGAGTTCCTCGACATCGCCGCCGAACAGGGCGACCGGCACCGTCGTCGTTCCGAGATAGCAGTCCTTGCCGGTCATCTCGTTGCCGTTGACCGTCACGCGGAGGCCGGCGCGGGCGTCGCCGGCCGTCGAGCGGACGGTCACCTCGTGGAGTTCCCGCTCGCCCCGGCCGATGATCTCCGGGAGAGAGTCCCAGTCCATCTCGACAGCGGGGAGATCCTCCGCCTGCTCGACGATCCGTTCGGCGACGCCATCGGCGACGCCAGCGGCCGCGAGTCGGTCGGCGCCCGCCCCGGAGACGTCCGCGGGCGTCGTGAACCCGGCCGCCGCGAGCGTGCTAGCGCGGGAGGCCCCCACGCCGTCGATGGCCGTCAGCCCGACGGCGTCCGCGCTGACGCCGTGCTCGACACGGGCCGCGACGCGACAGACGAGGTTGGCCCGCCGGGCGTCGCCGAAGCGGTCGACGATAGCCCGCAACGCCGCGAGCAGGCGGAGCGCGTTCTGCCGGATGACCCAGGCGTCGCTACGTAGCGCCGCGGGCGTGGTGCCGTCCATCGCCGCCCGGCAGATGGCCAGCACCTTCCGCGGGCCGTCTCCCAGGTCCGACGCGCGGTCCCCGAGGACGGCCGCGACGGCGTCCGCCTCGTCGCTGCGGGTGCTCACACTCTCGAACTCCGGGGCGCCTGCCACCGCCCGGAGGACGTCGAAGGTATCGAACGATTCCCGGCCGGCCAGATCCGCGAACGTCCGTGCACTCTCCAGGTCGAGGTAGAAATCGGAGGCGAGACGGCCCAGCGGCGTCGGCTCGACCGCCAGGCCCTCGGTCTCGACGAATCCCCGGTCGACCAGCCACGAGAGGGTGGCGCTGACGCGCTCGCGCAACTCGTCGCCGGCGACGTAGCCCGCGGCCCGCTGGGCGCGCACGTAGTAGAATGTCGTCTCCAGCCAGTCCATCGCGTCCTCGATGTCGCCAACGGTCCCCAGGGCGATCTCGGCGTTGAGGTGGATCGCCAGGTCCGTCGCGACGTCCTCGCCCTGGCCGTCGCTTCCCGTCCCGGCGGGGCGTTCGACGTCGGCCAGGCGGGACTCGATGGGCTTGCCTTCCGAGAGCAGGCGCCGGTACCTGTCGGCGTCCGACCGGTCACAGACCACCCAGGCGTAGCCGCGGTCGTCGTAGCCCGGCCGGCCCGCCCGGCCGAGCATCTGGAGCACGTCCAGGGGACTCATCTCGACTTCCCCTTCGAGGGGGTCGTGGTACTTCGTGTCGCGGATGACGACACACCGCGCGGGGAGGTTCACACCCCAGGCGAGCGTCGAGGTCGAGAAGAGGATCCGTATCTTGCCCTCGCGGAACCACGCCTCGACGCGCTCTTTGTCCGCCCGCGAGAGGCCGGCGTGGTGGAATCCGACGCCATCCAGGACCGACTGGCGGAGGGTGTCGTCCTCGAGGTCGGCGGCGTCGGTGTGAAAGTCGTAATCGCCCCGCGCACCGACGGGAACGTCCCGCTCTGTCAGTTCGTCGCGGGTCTTTTTCGCGGCCTGGACGGTGTCCTGGCGCGAGGAGACGAACACGAGCGCCTGGCCGTCCTCGCGGACGTGCGGTTCCACGAGGTCGAGTGCCCGGAACAGCCGCCGGTACTTGTCGGCGAAGGCGTTCTCGCCGTGGCTGTAGACCGCGACGTCGGCGGCCAGGGGCACGGGGCGGTACTCCTCGCCGAAGGCGAAGGTCGTCTCGTCGGGCGCGTCGAGCCACGCCGCCACGTCGTCAACGTTGGGCATGGTCGCAGAGAGGGCGACGATTCGGGGGTCACAGAGCCGGCGCAGGCGGGCGACTGTCACCTCGAGGACGCTCCCGCGCTCGGTCGAGTCCAGCAGGTGGACCTCGTCGATGACAC
>JAHENO010000133.1 GCA_018609945.1 Haloarculaceae archaeon
CGTGGCTCCGGCCCCGCGTCCACGACGGGCGCCTGCGCACCTACGCGACGTGGTCGCTCGGGACCGCCTTCGGGCTGGCACTACTGGGCTACGCAGCCGCGGCCGGCGTCCCCAGTGGTGCGGTCGAAGTGTCACTCGCGATGGCGCTGGTGCTCGCGGTCGCCGTCGGCGCGGCCGCGACCGTGACCGTCGCGCCCTCGCACGTCGCCGGCGTCCTCACGCTCTCGATTCTGGGATTCATGATCGCCATCTTCTACATCCTCGCGAGCGCGCCCGACCTTGCGCTGACCCAGCTGGTCGTCGAGACGCTCCTCCTCCTGTTTTTCCTGCTCGTCCTCGAGGAACTGCCCGCATTCTACGGCGAGGCCGAGCGACGGGTTGCGGTCCGGGACGCCGCCCTCTCCGCCCTCGTCGGCGCGACGGCGTTCGTGTCCGTGCTGCTCGCGGCGCGGGGACCCGAGGACCCGCTGACCGACACCGCGCGCTTCTACGTCGAGCAGGCCGTCCCGGGTGCCGGCGGAACGAACGTCGTCAACGTCGTCCTCGTCGATTTCCGTGCGTTCGACACCCTCGGGGAGCTGCTCGTCGTCGCCATCGCCGCCCTCTCGGTGTTCGTGCTCGTGACGATGCGAGGCCGGGGTGAGACGCGATGAGTTCGATAATCATGCGAACGACGGCCCGCGTGGTCGTCCCCATCATCCTCGTGGTCGCCATCTCCCTGCTGTTGCAGGGGCACAACCTGCCGGGCGGCGGGTTCATCGGGGGCGTCCTCACGGCGGCAGCATTCGCGCTCGTGTACGTGGCCTACGGGCTGGACTATCTCGAAATCGGCGTCCTCGACAGGGACGTCGACCCGGGCGCCGGCCCGTTCGACCACCGGACGGTCGCACTCTACCGGCGGCTGATCGTCCTCGGACTCGCCATCGCGGTCGCCACCGGCGCGGCGGGCCTGCTCTTTGGCGTGCCCTTCCTCACCCAGACGTTCGTCTACGTCGAGGGGGTGCCGCTGTACCACGAGATCGAACTGACGAGCGCGCTCGTCTTCGACGTCGGTGTCTACTGCGTCGTCGTCGGCGCCATCCTCTCGATCCTCTCGGTGGTGGGCGCCGAATGACGCTCCTCCTGGCGGCGGTCGTCGGCAGCCTGTTCGCGCTCGGGACCTTCCTCGTGCTCCGCCGGGACGTCGTCCGGGTCGTCTGGGGGCTGGCGATCCTCTCCCAGGCCGCCAACGTCTACATCATCACGATGGGTAACGTCGCCGAGGGCGGGGGCGATCTCGTGCCCGTCCTGGCGGTCCACGGCGGCGAGGTCCCGACCACGACCGACCCCCTCGTGCAGGCGCTTGTCCTGACGGCTATCGTCATCTCCTTCGGGACCACCGCGTTCGCGCTCGCGCTCTCGTATCGCGCCTACCAGGAGAACGAATCCATCGACGTCACGGAGTGGGCGTCATGAACGTCGTCGTCGCACCGATGCTGGCTGCGCTCGGGGCCATCCTCGCGACGCTGGTCACCCGCTCGCGTCCCCGCCTCCAGCACGCCGCGAGCGTCCTCGGCGGGGTCGCCTACGCCGGCGCCGTCGCCTGGGCAGTCCGGGCTGCGGTCTTGGGGGCCGGCGCGCCCGGCGCCGTCACCTACCAGCTCGGGAACTGGCCGGCACCCTTCGGGATCACGCTCGTCCTCGACGGGCTGTCGGCGTTCATGCTCGTCGTCGCCGCCGCGGTCGCGGTCCCGGCCATCGCGGTGTCTGTCCGCTTCGTCGACCGCGCGAACCAGCAGGTCTTCTATCACCCACTCTTCCACCTGCTCGTGCTCGGCGTCACGGGGGCCTTTCTCACCGGCGACCTGTTCAACCTCTTCGTCTGGTTCGAGGTGATGCTGATGGCGAGTTTCGTCTTCGTCGCCTTCTACGGCAACGCCCAGCACACCGCCGCAGCCTTCCGGTATCTCGTGCTGAACGTCGTCGGGAGCGTCACGTTCCTGGTGGCTGTGGGCGGCCTCTATGCCACCGTCGGGACGCTCAACATGGCCGACATGTCCCGCCGACTGGCCGAAGCGGGGGCCTACGGCATCGATCCCCTGCCGGTGACCGGGCTGGCCACGCTCTTGCTGGCGACGTTCGCGCTCAAGGCCGGCCTGGTCCCCTTCCAGTTCTGGGTCCCCGGCGCCTACCGTGCCGCCCCGCTCCCCATCGCTGCGATGCTCGCCGGCGCGACCAAGAAGGTCGGCATCTACGCTATCATTCGCCTCTATTTCACCGTCTTCGCCGGCGCCACCGTCCCCCTGAACCTCCCCGTCGTCGCGGGGACGACACCGCTCGCGTTGCTCGCGCCGGTGCTGCTGGTGATGGGCGTCGCGAGCGTCCTGATGGGCGGATTCGGCGCCGTCGCCAGCCCCAGCATGGAGGAATTGCTCGCCTACTCGAGTATCGGCCAGGTGGGGTTCATCGCCGTTCCGGTCGCGATCGCGGCGGCGGCCGACTCGGCTGCCCTCCGGCGGGTGGGACTGCTTGCGGCCCTCGTGTACGCGCTGCACCACGCCCTTGCCAAGGGGCTCCTGTTCCTCTCGGCGGCGACGGTGCGGGGCGCGACCGGGACCAACCGCTTCGCGGACCTGGGGGGGCTGGGCCGGCAGTCGCCATTCCTGTCGAGTGCCGTCTTCGTCGGGTTCCTCTCGCTGATCGGCATTCCGCCGCTGTCGGGCTTTTTCGGGAAGTTCCTCGTGCTCGACGCCGTCACCTCCCGGGCGGCCACCGGACCCGGCGTCGGCGCGGTGGCGGTCCTGGTGGTCCTGCTCGTCGGGGCTCTCCTGACCATCGTCTACGCGTCGCGTGCCTGGGTCGGCGGGTTCTGGGGTGCCCGCTCCGAACGGGTCCGGGCGGCGACGGTCGACCCCGTGCAGGTGGCGGTACTCGTGGCGGTCGCCGCCCTCGTCGTCGCCGTCGGCCTCGGGTTCGAGCCGGTCGCGGAGTTCGCCGGGGCGGCCGCCGACGCGGCGCTGGACCGCGGGGCCTACATCGAGGCCGTCGCGCCCGCCGGAGGTGAGAGCGCGTGACGCGGCGCTGGCCCGTCGCCGGCCTCCTGTTCGGCGTCATCTGGGTGTTCGTCCGCGGCGTCGAGCCCAGGCCGGACGCGGTCGCGGCGGGCCTGCTCTCGGGGACGCTCGTGGGCCTCCCCGTCGCGTACGTCTTCCGGCGGATGTACAGCGAGGGCATCGAGATGCGCAGTACGGTCACCTCGGTCCCCTACGCCGCGCTCTACGTCGCCGTCTTCCTGAAGGACGTCGTCGTCGCGAACGTCGACGTCGCCTACCGCGTGCTCGCGCCGGGAATGCGGATCGAGCCCGAAGTCATGTACCTCCCGCTGCGGGTCCGGACCGACTTGGGCGTGACGACCATCGCCAACAGCATCACGCTGACGCCCGGGACGGTTACCCTGGACCACGACCCCGAGGAGAACGCGCTGTACGTCCACATCATCGACGGCCGCAATCCCGACGCGGTGGTCGAACCCATCCGGCAGTGGGAGGACTACGCCCTCCTCCTGTTCGACGAGGAACTCTCGCCCGGGGACCCGCCGCCGCCGGTCCGGATGACCCCCGAGGACGCGCCGCCGGACCCGAAAACCGTGCGACTCTCCATCGCGGCCCTGGACATGGGCCGGGGACCCCCAGAACGGCGGAGCCCGAGGGGTCCGGAAGACGGCGGACCGGACGACGGGCCGGCGGACGGTGGACCGGACGACGAGTGGGCCGGCGACAGCAGTGCCGGAGGTGAGGACGGTGGCCGCTGAGTCGTCGCCGCTCGTGACGACCGCCGCCGACCTCGCGCTGGTGCTGGTGGC
>JAHENO010000134.1 GCA_018609945.1 Haloarculaceae archaeon
CGGGCTGTTCGCCGTTATCTTCCAGATCCCCCTGTTCATGATGCTCGCGATCATGATGGGGGTCACCTCGCGGCGCTGGCTCGAGGGGCGGCGCCTCCTCTTCTGGGCGGCCTTCGCCGGTATCGCGTTCATCTTCAGCCCGGATCCGACGGGGATGGCCCCCTTCATCGTCGCCTCGACGATGATCCTCCTCTTCGAGGGGACGCTCCTGCTGTTGCGCTGGACCGACAGGTGAGCCTCAACCCATAAGGGTGCTGCCCGTCCAGTCACTGGTACCGTGTCCGACGACGTGACGGCGGTACTGGTCCGCCACGGGGAGACGGCCTGGAACCGTCAGGACCGCGTCCAGGGGTGGGCACCGGTCGAACTCTCGGACCGCGGTCGCGAGCAGTCTCGCGAACTCGGCGCGCATCTCGCGTCGGCTTACAGCATCGACCGGGTCGTCGCCTCGGACCTCCGTCGAGCGCGCGAAACTGCTGTCCTGCTCCGCGAATCGGGTGTCGCTCCCGCCCCGACGTACACCCCACGCTGGCGCGAACGGGACGTCGGTGTCTATCAGGGCCTGTCGAGGGAGGAACTGTTCGGGAGACATCCCGAATTCAGGGCCACTACGGGCGTGATGGGCGTCCGGTCCCGGCCCGCCGGTGGCGAGAGCCTGCTCGACCTCCGCGAGCGCGTCCTCGCCGCCTGGGAAGACCTCCTCGCGGAGACGAACTCCGGCGAGACGGCGCTCGTCGTGACCCACGGCGGCCCGATATACACGCTGCTGGGCTACTTCGCAGGGACTGACCTGCCGAGTGCGTTCCTCGAACACACTCAGGACAACTGCGCGCTCACCGAGGTGCGTGTTCGTCCGGACCAGGCGCGTGCGAGCAGCGACGCGCGAGCGACAGTCGTCTGCGAAAACGAAGTGCCCTGGAGAGACGACTCCTAGTCAGCGCGTGCAAGTGCGTAAACTACCCCGCCCTACTCGCTTGTGCATCCGCCGAGGCCGGGGGCCCGGCGCTCCTTGAGGGTGGGGCCTCCACCTCGAATTAGGTGAAAAAACACCCACCGTTCATCGGCGTCTACAGTAGTCATGTAACAATCCCCTTCATATCAAGAAATATTATTTTCACTGTCTGCTCGCCAACAGCCAAACACGATGGCTAATCGCAGCACCGACAATCGTCCTGCTCTACTGTGGCGGAATTCGAGATGGACAAAACAGACATCTCTCAGTCTTTACTACGGATATAAGCGGTAAATGAGGGCGTTCTATGTTCTTGTATCCAATTATTGCGACAGCCAGTGCTTTTAATTGAACTTCCCCCTTGGTAGGGCGTATGGCAACCGCGTCAAACGAGACGCAGTATTGCAGTCACTGTGATTCGGTCAGGCAAGTCCATGTTGACAAACCGTGGCTCCCGACGGTCTGTCGGTACTGTGGGCGGAACCTGTGAACCGGGTCACATCCGAGAGGCGTTCGGCGCTGAGTATCAAAAATACGAGAGCCCGTCAAAGACGAACAGGAACCAGTAGATCTGGACGATTCCGGCGATCACGAGCGCCGCGCCGGCCAACCGCGTGACGAGGCGGGTGTTCGACGTGATTCGTTTCAAGAGAGTGTCCTTGCCGAGCGCGGTGAGAACCGTCACGCCCACCAGCAGGACGACCATCCCGGCGGCGTAGGCACCGAAGGCGGTGAACGCCTGTGCGGGGCCAGCGAGCGCGAGCGAGGCGACGCCGACGAACAGCGGGCCGGTACAGCCCGCGGCGGCGGCCGCGTAGACGACGCCGAACCCGAAGAAGCCGACCGGCCCGCGGCGCCGTTCGGGCAACTGGACGTGGGCGAACGCGCCCGTGGTCTTCCCGCTGAGCATCACCAGCCCGAGCGTGATGAGCACGGCCCCGGCGGCCACCTCGAGGACGGCGATGTCGCTGAGGAACTGCGTCCCGACGACGAACACGACGGCCGCGAGCGCGCCGAAGACGGCCAGAAACCCCAGGCTCGTGATCAGTGACACGACCACCGCACGGCGCATGCGGGCCGGCCAGGTGTCCGAGACCGACTCGTCGTCCGTGCCGAGGAAGTACGCGATGTATCCCGGAAGCAGCGGAAACGCACAGGGTGCGAAAAAGGTCGCCGTCCCCAGCCCGAACGCGAAGGTCGCGAGTCCGATGTCGACCACCGGCGATCACCTCCCCTGGCGGGCGGGGGATAGCCTCATCCCTGTGCCTCCTCGACCTGCTCGATGATGTCTTCGGCCGCCGAGAGCCCGCTGTGGCGCCAGACCTCCTCGCCCCCGGCGTCCAGGACGATCATCGTCGGAATGCGCGTCACGTCGTACTCCTGAAACGCCTCCAGTCGTGTGTCCTGTGCGACCGCCCAGGTTCCCTCGTACTCGACCCAGAAATCCCGTATCAGGTCGGCATCCTCCTCCTGGCTCACCGAGAGCATGTGCAGGTCCGGGTGTTCGGACTGGACTGTCCGGAGTTCCGCCATCTGGGGCTTGCAGGGCGCACACCACGTCGCGAAGAAGTCCAGAAGCGCGGGCTCGCCAGCGGGCTTGACGGGCACCGTTCCGCCGGGAGACCCCCCGACATCGAGTGTCTCCAGTTGAAGACCGGTCGGCGTCGGGGTGGGCGTGGGCGTCTCCACACCGGCATCGCCGCCGTCGTTGTCGCCGCCGCCGGTCGCGGCGTCCCCCCCGAGACAGCCGGCCAGCCCGCCCGTGGCGGCGACGCCCGCCAGGCCGACGGCTGCCGTCCGGGAGAGAAACCGTCGACGGGTCGGCGTGCCCTGAGACTCGTCCATATCCGGTCTAAGGGCGAGGGGGACAAAAGCCGTATTGCGCGTGTGGTTGGTGGTTACACAACCTCACCGTCAGGAGAAACCGGCCTGCTATTTGTTCCCGTGGCCGGTAGTGGTGCCGATGCGAACGGAGGAAACGCCTCGCCAGGCAGGCGTCCTCGGGGCCGCGGTCGCACTGGGTTGCGTCCTGCTCGCGACGGTCGTCTCGCCGTCGTTCCGGTGGACCGAGAACGCGCTGTCGAACCTCGGCGCCGCGACGACGGACGCCGGGACGCCGCTGACGGTCGCGCTCTTCAACGGCGGGCTGATCGCCGGCGGGCTCGCAGGGCTCGTGTTCGCGGCGTGGTGCTGGCGAACCAAACGGGGACCGGAAGCCCGCGTCGTGGTCGTGCTTCTCGCGCTCGCACTGCTCGCCCTGGTCGGTATCGGGCTGTTCCCGCAGGGACGGCTGCTCCACCTGCCCGTCGCGGCCGCGTTCTACGTGTTCGTGACAGCACTGCTGTGGACCGACGGCACCGTCGCGTTGTGGAAGGGCCGACGCCAGCGGGGTTGTCGTCTCGGCTGGACTGGGGACCGCTACTGTAGCAGCCTGGGTTGCCTGGGGGCTGACGGGACCGATGTTCCGTCCCGGTCTCGCACTGCCGGAAGTCGTGGGTGCAGTCGCGTTCGCCGCCTGGGTGGTGGGTGTCTCGCACACAGCCTAGGTCTCGCGTGCCCGGCGCATCGCCACCTCGGCGATGCCGACGTTCGCGGTGCAGTTCGGACACGCGAGCACCTCGCCGGAGTCGACCGCGAAGACGCGGACGAACTTCTCCGAGACCGGGCTATTGCAGTGGTCACACGAGTCCATGGCCTGTCTCCTGTGGATCGGTCATCTTGCGGGCTCCCGGGTAGAGGGGGGTACCCCGTATAAAAAGAGATTTTCCGAGATTTCACCCAAATTCGTCCAACATCTGGCTCGTCTCTGCGGGTGATCGACCGCCAGGGGCGGCCACTGACCCGGGCGCGACGGCGCGCCGCGACAGTCGCCTCCCGCAATCAGACCGGGAATCACCGTCCCGCTCAGGGTGCCAGCGGCCACCGCTCGGGCCGGTCGTCGAGGCGGTGGGCCACGCCCTCGGCAAGGCGGTACTCGCTGCCGGAGCGGACCACGTCGCCCGCGTCGACCAGGTGATCGAGGTGCGCGGCGGCCTCGCCGGGCCCGTGGAGGATGTGGATGCCCTCGAGATCGCCGAAGAGGTCGGCGCTGATCGTCCAGGCGTCACAGGGCCCGCGCCGGCGGAGGGCGTCCAGCACGCGCCAGGCGCGCTCCTCGTGGTGGGAGATGATGGTTTCGGCGCGGGCGGGAGGGTCCTCGATGGGCTCGCGATGGCCCGGCCACGCGCGGTCGTAGCCGGCGGCGACGACGCCGTCCAGGGTGTGCAGGTACTTCGCCAGCGCGTCCGCGACGCGCACGTCGGCACCGCCCACGTTCGGTGTGTACTTCGGAAGGAGGGCGTCCCCGGAGAGCACCTCGCCCTCGCGCTCGAACAGACACATGCCAGCGGCGTGACCGGGCGCGTGGACGACCTCGAGCGGGCTCCCATCGACCACGAACGTCTCGCCGCCCTCGAAGGTGGTCACGTCCGGCCACGGCCCGAGCGTCTCCGGGTCGACGAGGGTCTCCCGGAGCGTCGCGCGCTCGGCCCCGGGCATCCCCCAGTCCGCGAACCGCTGTTCCATGGTCGCCTCCAGGGACTCCCATGCCCCGGCGTCGCCGGCGACCAGCGGGGCGTCGGCCTCGTGGACGTGGACGGTGGCTCCGCTGGCTTCCTGGATGGCGCCAGCCAGGCCGGCGTGGTCGGCGTGCCAGTGTGTCAGCAACACCCTGTCGATATCCGCGAACCCGACGCCGTATCCGTCCAGGCTGGCCGCGAGTTGCTCCCGGGTCCGGTCCGTCCAGTCGCCGGTGTCGACCAGCACCGTCTCGGGCCCGTCCGCGAAGAGATACGCGTTGTTGTCGCCCTCGAACGCGGCGTTCGACAGCGGAATGCGTTCCATGCGTGCCCGTCGTTCTCCGGGGGTATCACCTTACTGGAGTCGACGGCGGTGCGACCGTGCCGGTGCCCCGCCGGGGCCCGCCCGTGGCCCGCTCGAACCACCGGCGTTATACCCCCGCAGTCCTCCCTGTCGGGCATGACCTTCGCCGGCGCGATCGTCGACCTCGACGGCACAGTCTATCGCGGCGACGACCTCCTTCCTGGCGCGGCCGACGCGGTCGACCGACTCCGGACCGCGGGGCTGGACCTCCTGTTTTTCTCGAACAACCCGACGAAGAGGGGCGACGCATACGTCGACCGCCTCCGCGGGTTCGGGCTCGACGTCCGGGCGGGCGAGGCCTGCTCGGCCGGCGACGTCACGACCGAGTACCTGCGGGAGACACATTCCGAGGACACGATCATGCTCGTCGGGTCGCCCGGATTGCGCGACCAGTTCGAGGGGGCCGGCCTCTCGCTGACGAGCGACCCCGCGGCAGCGGACGTCCTGGTGGGGTCCTGGACCGACGATTTCGGCTACGAGGACATGCTCACAGCGCTCCGGGCAGTCGACGACGAGACGGTGTTTCTCGGGACCGACCACGACCGCACCGTCCCGGCCGAAGCCGGAGTGATTCCGGGATCGGGAGCCGTGGTGGGTGCCCTCTCGGCGACGCTGGGCCGCGACCC
>JAHENO010000135.1 GCA_018609945.1 Haloarculaceae archaeon
GGCCCGCCGCAACCGGGCCATCACCGATCGCTTCGAGCCCGGCTCCACCTTCAAGCTGGTCGGCGCCGTGGCGGCCATCGAGCAGGGGCTCGTGAGTCTCGACGATTCGGTAGAGACCGGTGAGGGATGGGCTGTCTTCCACGGCCACACGATGAAGGACGTGCAGGCGCACGGCACCATCTCGTTCGCCGACGTCATTGCGAAGTCGAGCAACGTAGGGATGGCCAAGACGATCGACCGGCTCGATGAAGGCGTCTTCTACCAGTATGCTCGCAACATGGGCTTCAGCCAGCCGACGTGGGTCGACCTGCCGGGGGAAGTGGGCGGAGTGCTGAAGCGGCCGACGCAGTGGAGCGCGACGACCCAGACTTCGATGGCCATCGGCTACGAGGTGTCGGTGACGCCGCTGCAGTTGCTCACGGCCTACAGCGCACTGGCAAATGGGGGGCGCATCCTGCGGCCCTACGTGGTGGCCGAGCGACGGAACGTGACGGGCAAGACCCTTTGGGAAAACGAGCCCGAGACCATCCGCCGCGCCTTCGAGAAGGAAACTGCCGATACGCTCCGGTCGGCCTTCGAGCGAGTCGTCGAAAGCGGAACGGGTACCAACGCACAGATCGAGGGATTGCGCGTGGCGGGCAAGACGGGCACGGCGCTCCAGATCACGAACGGGGAGTATTCGGCGGAGGAGTCGCGCGCCTCGTTTGTGGGCTTCTTCCCGGCCGACGAGCCGGAGGTGGCTCTGCTCGTGGTACTGGGGGCGCCCGACGGCGGGTATCATGGCGGTGACGTGGCCGCCCCGGTGTTTCGACGGGTGGCGCGGCGCTGGGCCGGCACGTTTCCGGACGTGGTGGACCGAATGACCCCGGATGCCCCTCCAGTTTCCGATGAAGCGCCGGCGGGGCCCCGCGCCTCGGCGACGGCTTTCCCGCCCGAGCAGACGGACGCGATGCCCGACCTGACGGGTCTCAGCACGCGCCGGGCGGTGGCGTGGCTCCAGAAGCACGGCGTGACGCCCCGGCTCAACGGACACGGAAAAGTGGTGCGCCACCAGCCTGGACCGGGCGCGCCGCTTCCGACGCATGCGTTTCTCGCGGCCTCCGAATGAGCCGATGGCGGGTTCCCAGTCCGTACGTGCTGACCGGTCCGACGAGACGGCCCACGCGCCGCTTCCATGGTCGACGCTACGACGTCGGCTCCGGGATGCAGGCCTGCTGGAGGAGACAATTCGCGGGGCGGACGCGCCCGCTCCCGATTCGCTCACAATTGAGACCTTGACAGACGACAGCCGGGCGGTCGAGCCCGGCGCCGGCTTCGTCGCCGTTCGGGGCGTCGAGGCCGACGGACATTCGTTCATTGACATGGCGGTAGAAAACGGCGCTTGTCTCGTCGTGTGCGAGGCGGTGCCGGAGCGGGCGCGCGAGCGCTTTCCCGGCACCGTGTTCGCCCGCGTGACGGACACGCGCACGGCCCTGGCCGAGGCGGCCGCGGCGTTCTATGGCGACCCGGCCGATGCCCTGCGGCTCGTGGGCGTGACGGGCACCAACGGCAAGACGACGGTGGCCTATCTGGTGCATCACCTGCTGGAGACGCTCGGGGCGTCCACCGGGCTCCTCAGCACGATTGAGGTGCGGACCGGTGCTCGAACCACGAAGATGAACCTCACGACCCCGGGGCCGCTCGCTCTCCACCGCACGCTGCGGGAGATGGTGGAGGCCGGTTGCACGGCCTGTGCAATGGAGGTGTCGTCCCACGCGCTTGCCCAGAAACGAGTGCACGGGCTCGACCATGAGGCGGCGATCTTTACCAACCTCTCAGTCGATCACCTCAATTACCACGGCAGCCTCGAAGCGTACCGGGCCGCGAAGAAGCGGCTGTTCGACGGCCTTGGCCCCGACGCTACGGCCCTCTACAATGCCGACGATGAGGCGGGACCCACGATGGTGGCGGACACGGCGGCGTCGGTCGTGTCCTTTGCGGTCGACAGCGAGGCGGACATTGGGGTGTCGGTGTTGCAAAGCGACATCGATGGACTGCGGCTGCGGATCGACGGTCACGAGCGGCGCTTCCGACTGGCAGGACGCTTCAACGCGTACAACTTGGCGGCCGCCTACGGGGTGGGCACGGCCCTCGGCTTCCCCCCGGAGGCCGTACTTGATGCTCTGGCCGACGCCCCGCCGGTGCCGGGCCGCTTCGAGCCGCTGCGGGTCGAGGACGGCACCACGGTGATCGTGGACTACGCCCACACGCCCGACGCACTGGAAAACATTCTTCGCGCCGTGCGCGAGACAATGCCCGACGGCGCGACGCTCTGGTGCGTCTTTGGCTGTGGCGGCGACCGCGACGCGAGCAAGCGCCCCGAAATGGGCCGCGTTGCCGAGCGGTTGGCCGACCGCGCCATCGTGACGAGCGACAATCCGCGCACCGAAGAGCCGGTGGCCATTCTCAACGACATCCGCGACGGGGTGCAGCGGCCGGACGCAATGCGCTGGATCGTGGACCGCGAGGAGGCCATCCAAGCCGCGGCGGATGAATCTGCCCCGGGCGACGTGGTGGTCATCGCCGGCAGGGGCCACGAGGCCACCCAGACTATCGGCACCGACACGCGCCCCTTCGACGACCGGGAAATTGCTCGACGATATTTTGGTTGATCGGGAGCGTGGGGGCAGAAGTGCTCGTGCCCCCCGCTCTCGGCTTCCACGCCCCATGCTCTACTACCTCATCAACCACATTGACCAGCTCTACGAGCCGCCCGGGTTCCAGGTGATTCAGTTCATCACCGTGCGGGCGGCGCTGGCGTCCATTACGGCGCTCGGCATCGCGATGGGGGCGGGCCGGGGCATCATCCGGTGGCTGCGGCGGCAGCAGCTCGGAGAGCAGGTGCGCGAGGGCGAGGCCGCTGGGGTGGTGAGCCACGCCCACAAGGCGGGCACACCCACGATGGGTGGCATCATCATTTTACTGGCCGTGGGCGGCGCCACCCTACTCTGGGGCGCGATTGCCAACACATACGTATGGCTGGCCCTGATAGCGACCGCCGGGCTCGGGGTCGTCGGGTTCGTCGACGACTACCTGCAAACGGTGCAGAACCGGGAAGAAGGCCTTCGCCCGCGGCACAAGCTCGCCGGTCAGGTAAGCATCGGGCTCTTCGTGGGCGGGGTGCTCTACTTCCACCCTGATTTCGCGGCGTACAATACGTTCACGTTCATGCCCTTTCTGAAGGATCAGGTCGTCGATTATGACCTCTTCCGGTTCTGGGAGCTGGGGGTCGATTTGGGCTGGGTCGTGTACCTGCCGGTGGTCGTGTTCATCGTCACGGCCACCTCCAACGCGGTCAACCTGACCGATGGGCTCGACGGCCTCACGACGGGCGTCACGGCGTTCGTGTCGCTCGGGTTGATCGCGCTGGTGTACATTTCCGGGAACGTCCAGTTTGCGACGTTCCTGAACGTGATGTACCTGCCGGGGACCGGCGAGCTGACGGTGTTCGTGGCGGCCGTTACGGCAGCCTGCTTCGGGTTTCTCTGGTACAACGGCTACCCGGCGACCGTCTTCATGGGCGACACCGGCGCGCTCGCCCTCGGCGGGGCCGTCGGGAGCACGATTCTGATGGTGCGAAAGGAGCTGCTGCTGCCCTTGCTCGGCATCGTGTACTTTGCCGAGGCCGTCTCGGTCATCCTGCAGACGAGTTATTTCAAGTACACGCGGCGCCGGACCGGAGAGGGAGAACGCATCTTCCGGATGGCGCCCCTGCATCATCATTACGAGGCGCTCGGCATGCACGAAGCAAAGATCGTGACGCGCTTCTGGATCGTGACGGCCATCACCGTGATCGCCGCCTTGCTCATGCTCCGCATCCGTTGATTTTACATAGGTTTGTACCAAATAACCTGTCCGTAGAGACGTCCGGATTGGACGCCTCTGCATGAGGACAACAACACACGTGGAAATACTCTCTGCCCCCAACATGACTCCGGACGAGGTCCGCACAAAACGAGGGACCGTAGTGGGTGGGGCCCGCAGTGGGCGGGCCGTGGCTCAACTGCTGGCCGAGGCCGGGGGAGAGGTCTTTCTTACGGAGCAGGGGCCGCCGCCGGAGGGCACCCAACCGGCGCTCGATGAGGCCGGGGTCGACTACGAATTTGAAGGGCACACGGTGCGGGCGCTCGACGCCGACTTCTTTGTGCTCAGCCCGGGGGTGCCCACACAATCGAACATCGTGCAGCAGGCGCTGCGAGCTGGAATCGACGTGTACTCGGAGATCGAAGCGGCCTCCTGGTTCTGCGACGCGCCCATCGTGGCCATCACCGGCACCAACGGCAAAACGACCACGACGAGCCTCACCGGCCACGTTTTTCGGGAGGCTTTGGCCGACGATCCGGGCCGAGAGGCCGTCGTGGCCGGCAACATTGGGTACCCGTTTTCCGACTACGTGCGCGACGTGGAACCGTCGGACGTGGTGGTGCTGGAGGTGTCCAGCTTTCAGCTCGACCACGTGGACACGTTCCATCCCCGCGTCAGCGTGCTGCTCAATATTACCCCCGACCACCTGGACCGCTACGACGACGATTTTGAGGCCTATGCGCAGGCCAAGTTCAACATTTTCCGCAATCAGGGCGAGGGTGACACGGTGGTGTACAACCGCGACGACGACACCGTGCGACAGGAGGTAGAGGGGGCTGCGGAGACGCACGGCTTCCGTCCGCTGGCGATCACGCTGGAGGGCGTGCCGGGGGCTGGGGGAAGCCTGCACGAGGATCACATCGTTCTTCGAATCGACGACGAGGCCGAACCGCTCATGCAACGAGACGAGCTGGCCCTCCGGGGGCGCCACAACGTGTACAATTCGCTCGCGGCCGCCGTCTCGGCCCGCGTGATGGAGGTCGAGAACGACGTCATCCGCGAGAGTCTGGCCGGCTTCGAGGGCGTGCCGCACCGGCTGGAGGAGGTGCGCACGGTTGACGGCGTGCTGTACGTGAATGACTCGAAGGCCACCAACGTAAACGCTGTCTGGTACGCCCTCGAGAGCTTCGAGCGGCCCGTGGTGCTCATTGCGGGTGGGCGGGATAAGGGCAACGACTACGCCGACCTCAAGCCGCTCGTCCGCGAAAAAGTACGGGCCGTGGTGGCCCTCGGCGAGAGTGCCGACAAAGTGGCCCGTGAGCTCGGCGCGGAGGCCCCCGACTGCAGCCATGCGCAGACCATGGAGAAGGCCCTGAGTCAGGCCCAGGGCTTTGCCCAGCCGGGCGACGTGGTGCTCCTGAGCCCGGCGTGCTCTTCCTTCGACATGTACGAGAGTTACGAGGAGCGGGGCAACCTCTTCCGCCGCCTCGTGAAGACGCTGCTGTAGTGTGTATTTCGTGTTGCGTATTCCGTCAGAGAAATGGGCCGATTACGCAATGCGCACTACGCAATACGGACAAGAACGAAGATTTGAAATTCCCGATTTGGCATTAACGTTCGATGAGCGTCGTTCAGTCTCTTAAACATACGATCACCGACCGCGCCCCGGCGGACAAGTACGTGGTGTGGGTTGTGCTCGGCCTTGCGGCGGCCGGGGTGGTGGCGGTGTATAGCGCCGTCACGTACCTGGCAGAGGTGCGGGTGGGGACCGAGCCGGTGCACTTTCTGGTGAACCACCTCGTTCGCGTGGGCATCGCGCTTGGGGTGATGTGGGGAGTCAGCCTGATCGACTACCGCACGCTGGCCCGGTATAGCCAGATTGCCCTCCTCGGCGCGCTGGTGCTGCTCGTCGCTGTCAAAATCGTGGGCTTCTTCTCGCCCGGGACCGATCGCTGGTTGCAGATTGCCGGGGTCGGGTTTCAGCCCTCGGAGCTTGCGCGCGTGGCCCTCGTCTTCTACGTGGCCATTCTGCTGGTAAAGAAACAGGAGTACGTGAAGAGCTTCAGCCGGACGTTCCTGCCGATTCTGGTGTGGGTGTTTCTGACGGTGGGACTCATCGGCCTCGACGACCTTTCGACTGCCCTGGTGCTCCTGGGGGCCGTGCTCCTCATGAGCCTCGTGGGACGGGTGAGCGTGGTGCAGCTTTTCGGACTCGGGGCGCTTGGGGTGGTGATGGCGTTCGGGGTGCTGTCGACCTCCCCGGACCGGGCCGCCCGCGTGGAGGCGTACCTCGGGATGGACGTGTTTGCGAACACCAATCCCGAGCAGGTGATGGACGCGAAGGGGGAGCAGTACCAATCCCGGCAGGCCCGGATGGCCTTTGCCGCGGGAGGGCTGACGGGGGTGGGGCCCGGAAAAAGCGTACAGCGCGACTTCCTGCCGGCCCCGTACAACGACTTTATTTTCGCCATTATCGCCGAGGAGTACGGGATCTTAGGTGCTCTCGTCCTGCTGTTCGGATTCTGCGTGTTGCTCTTCCGCGGATACCTCCGCATCGCCCGCGACGCCCCCGATCCGCTGGGGCTGTTTCTGGCGGTCGGGTTCACCACGCTGATCGTGACATACGGCTTCGTGCACGCCGGGGTGGCCTGCGGACTGCTGCCGGTGACGGGGCTGCCCATGCCCTTCGTGTCGTACGGCGGCACGTCGCTGCTGGCGAACGGCATCATGGCGGGAGTGCTGCTGAATATTTCGCGGCACGCGGAGACATAAGAACGTGAACCTCAAAATATCACGAGAGGCCGTCCGGTGTGGACGGTTCTACAGATTCATTTTTCTGATCATGAGCGAACGTCCTCCGCACATACTGATGGTTGGTGGTGGCACCGGGGGCCACGTGTACCCGGCCATTGCCATTGCCGACGCGGTGCGGGCCCTCCGGCCGGACGCCCAGATCGTGTTTGCCGGCACGCAGGACCGGCTTGAGGCGCGGGCGGTACCGGAGGCCGGCTACGCCCTCCACCCCATCACGGCACAGGGCATACAGCGGAAGGCCACGCCCTCGAATCTCCTGGTGCCGGTGCGGATGGCGCAGGGACTCCTGCAGAGTTGGCGGCTGGTGGGCGCTCTTGACCCCGACGTGGCGGTGGGGACCGGCGGCTACGTGGCGGCCCCGGTACTGCTGGCTGCTTGGCTCCGCGGACGTCCCCTCCTGGTGCAGGAGCAGAACGCCTACGCGGGCCTCACGAATCGGGTGCTCGCGCACCTCGCATCGCGCATCCACCTCGCCTTTCCTGAAGCGAAAGACTGGGTGCCGGCCGAGCGGGCGGTAGTGAGCGGCAATCCCACACGCCGGGCGCTCCGGGAGGCCGATGCCGACGACCGTCGGGAGGACGCCCGGGCCACCTTTGACCTTCCCGCCGAGGCCCGCGTGGTGCTGGTGATGGGCGGATCACTGGGCAGTGCCGCCATCAATGACGCGGTGGAGCACAACCTCGAAGCCCTCCTGCGGGAAGACGATGTGCACGTGGTGTGGCAGACGGGCGAGCGCTACTACGACACCATTGCGAACCAAATGGACGGCCATCCCCGCCTCCGAATCGTCGAGTACATCGACCGAATGGGCGCGGCCTACGCCGCGGCCGACCTCGTGGTGTGCCGGTCCGGGGCCCTCACCTGCAGCGAGCTTATGGTGACGGGCACGCCCGCCGTGCTCGTGCCCTCGCCCAACGTGACGGCCGACCACCAAACGAAAAATGCGCGGAGCATGGAACGGGCCGGTGCGGCCGTCCTCCTGCCGGAGGCGGAGCTCGATGACCGGCTGGAGGCAGTGGTTTCCGACCTGCTCGGGGATCCCGACCGGCGGGCCCAGATGGGGGAGGATGCGCGGGACCGGGCCCGCCCCAATGCCGCGGAGACCATCGCCCGGGATGTGCTCGCCCTCGCCGATCACTACCGCTCGAACTAACTGCTCGTAC
>JAHENO010000136.1 GCA_018609945.1 Haloarculaceae archaeon
ACAACCACGGCGACGTAGTTGTACCGGGTCGTCAGCAACTCGGCGATCCCGATCATTCTCGACCCTCCGTGAACTCGAAGCCGGCCGCGATGGCGAAAAACAGGCCCGAGATAGCGCCCGCGACGATCGCGCCGATGCCGAGTTCGACGCCCTCGATGCCGTACTTCGAGGCCTTTTTGATTCCGAGCGCGGTCTCGTAGGTGGCATACTCCAGGAAGTTCCCGCCCAGCAGGAGCGGGCCCAGGCCGATGAACGCGAACGCGAGGACGCCGCCGGTCGCGAGCCCCACGACGATGGTGTTGCGGAACCACTGTCGGGTCGGTTCGATGCCGAAGGCGAAGGCGAGCATGAGGATGGTCGCGGCGACGATGGTCCCGCCCTGGAACCCGCCACCCGCGGACTCGGCGCCGTGGAACATGACGAAGAGCCCGTAGGTGAGCACGAAGGGCGAGATCACCCGGACGGTGGTCATGATGACCGTGCTCTCGGTGTAGGGTCGCCCGGCGCGTCCGCTCATGTGAACGTCTCCTCCTTCAGGGCGACCAGCACTGCGGCGCCGGCCGCGAAGACGACCACCGCCTCGCCGAAGGTGTCGAACCCGCGGTAGGCCGCCAGCACCGCTGTCACGGCGTTCTCGACACCGGTCTGTTTGTAGGCGTTCCCGAGGTAGAACTGCGTGACGTCGGCGTAGGCCCAGGCCGGCGCACTCGGATCGCCGATGGCCGGAATCGCCGGGAGCGTCCACAGCAGCGCGCCGGCGAGGACGGCGACGACGGTCGCGGCCGGCCAGTTGACGGACTTGAACGTCGGCTCCTCGGGTGAGGGCCGGACCGTCTTGGTCAGCGTCAGCAGGAAGAGCACGGTCGTCACGCCGGCACCGATGGCAGCCTCGGTCAGTGCCACGTCGGGGGCCTGCATCGTCACCCACAGGAGCGCGAGCCCGAGGCTGTAGGCCGCAAAGGAGACGATCGCCGCGAGGGTATCGCGCAGGAAGACGGTCACGAGTGCGCTCGCCAGGACGAACACCAAAAGCGTCGCCTCGACGACGGTGATCACTCGCGCTCACCTCCGTCGGTTTCGGGGCCGCCGTCGGCCGCTGGCTCGGGCCCTCGCTCGGCCGCGGTCCCGGTTCTGGTCTCGGCCGTCTGCTCGGCCTCCCAGGGTTCGATCCCCTGGTCGTAGGCCGCCCGCGTGATGGCGTGGGTCGCGGTCGGGTTCGTGATCAGCATGAACAGCGCGAGCAGGAGGAGTTTCGCCCGCGGGACGTTCGTCCCGAACGTGAGCGCGACCCCGGCCAGCGTCAGGACCGTCCCCACCGTGTCGGCCTTCGAGGTGGCGTGGGCCCGCGTGTAGAGGTCCGGCAGCCTGATCAATCCCACCGCGGCGATGACGGTGAAGAACAGCCCCACGAGGATGAGTGACAGGCTGACATACAGCAGGAGACTCACAGCACACCACCCCGTTCGACGGTGAACTTCGAGATGGCGATGCTCATGATGAAGTTCAGCAGGGCGTAGACGATGGCGATGTCCAGGAATCCGGGCTGGTCGAACGCGGCCGCGACCAGTGCGATCACCAGCACCGTCGTGGTCCCGGTGGCGTTGACCGCGATGACCCGGTCGTGGGTCGTCGGCCCGCGGGCGACCCGGTACAGCGTCACGACCCCGACGAGGACGAAGGCCCCGATCAACAGCAGGAACAGCGCCTCTGTCGACCCCTCACTCGCGAGTGTCACGAGCCGTCACCGCCCCGTTCCTGTGGGTCGGCCCCGGTTTCGGGGCTCGCGGCCTCGGCCGCGTGCTCGTCAGTTCCGGACCGGTGGTCCTGGCGCTGCCCCCGCTCGCGCGGGCTCGGAATCCGGGCACCGTCGCGACCGAAGAAGACGAACCGGATCCCCCGTTCGAGCCCGCCGGCATAGAGATCGTCGCGCGACGACTGGGTGAGGGCGTGGACGTAGAAGTTCCGTTTGCGGATGTCGACGGTCACGGTACCCGGCGTCAGCGTGATGCTGTTCGCCAGCGAAGTTACCGGCAATCCGACCGGAACCGCGGGGTGAAACTCCTCGATGCTCGGGTCGATGGGCATCGAGGGGTGCAAGACGATGTACGCCACCTGGATGTTGGCCTTCGCGATCTGCCAGAACAGGTACGGCAGGTACACCGCCCAGCGCAAGAGCGTCCCCACCGCACGGGCGGGTTGTATCCCGCGATCGAAGGTGATCCCCGAGAAGACGACGGCGGCGATGGCGGCACTGACGGCACCGGTGACGAAATCGAAGGTCCCGGCGAACCCGCCGATGACCTGGTAGAACAGAAACGAGACGCCGAACACCGTCGCCACGGCACCGAGGTTCGCGGGCCGACGGATCAACCGACGACCCCGGACGGGCCGCTCCACGGGAGCCTCCTCGTAGGTGATCCCCTCCGCGAGGTCGAGTTCCACCGCCAGGGGCGCCAGGAGCGACGCCTGCGAACCGGGTCTGTACTCGGGGTCGAGGACGACGTGTCCGATCCCGTTTGCGCGTGCGTACTCGAGGATGGTCTCGGCGTAGTCGGTCGGGCTGAACAGGTACTCGTCGGCGCCGATGACGGCTGTCGTCACCGTGATCGGCGACTCCTCGTCGTCCGCGAGGCCGAGGTCGTCGCGCACCCAGGTCTCGACGCGTTCGAGCAGGTCCTCGGCCTCCCCGGCCGCCTCGGTGTTCAGATCGCGGTTCTGCCACGCGACCGGAAACACGAAGTGGAGTTCGCGGTCCCCGACCGCGCCCGTCCCCGTGTCGTCGGCAGCACTCGCGGTGTCCGTGCCAGTACCAGCCACCTCCCGAACGACGTACGCGACCGTGTTGCGCAGTGTCACTGAGTCGCCGACGGGCACCAGCACCCGCCGGGCGCTCGCCACGCTCATTACTATATGCGTCCGTGGTCACACTGTTAACGGTAACTATCTTGACTCAGGGAGAGAATCCCGGCCTTCAGGCCGGGCGTGAATCGCGTAAGCCCGGTTATCTCGTCCACGGGAACTGCCGGACCGGATATTCAATGTTCACTTTCACTCCGGCAGGCTACTACTTATCACTAGAGCAGACAACAGGCTATGTATGGCGAATCAGGTCACGCGCACCTACGTTGCGTCCATTCGCAACCACCAACAGGTGCGTGACGACCTCGATTCGCTCGGGTTCGCCGCCTCGAAACTCTGGAACGTCGCCCGGTGGACCTGCGACCGGATTTGGGATGAAACTGGCACGATTCCCGACGACAGCACGCTCAAGGCGTATCTCAAGAGCCACGAACGCTACGCGGATTTGAACGCTCAATCCAGTCAGGCAATTCTCGAAGAATTGGCTGAAGCGTTCGACTCGTGGTACGCCAATCGTGCAAACGGCACCGAGAACGCGAATCCGCCCGGCTACCGCAAGCGTGGCGACGACCACCCACGCTCGACGGTCACGTTCAAAGAGGACGGCTTCAAGCACGACCCCAACCACAACCGGATTCGACTCTCGAAGGGTCGAAACCTGAAAGACGGGCGGAGAGACTTCATTCTCTGTGAGTACGCCGCCGGCCCGGATGTGGACGTACAGAACGTTCAGCAGATCCGGGCGGTCTGGAACGGCGACGAATGGGAGTTGCACATCGTCTGCCGCGTCGAAATCGAGAACGCTGATGCCCCCGGCGACCGGGTTGCGGGTATCGACCTCGGCATCTGCAACTTTGCTGCGGTCGCAGTCGGTGCCGAAGCCCTGTTGTATCCCGGTGGCGCTCTCAAAGAGGACGACTACTACTTCCAGAAAGAGCGAGCCAAGTGCGATGACAGCGACTCACAGAAGGCACGGCGACTGGACAGGAAGCGCGATGAGCGCCGGACACACTTCTTGCACGCCGTTTCGATGGACATAGTAGCGGAGTGTGCCGCCCGGAACGTCGGGACCATCGTCGTGGGTGACCTCTCTGGTATCCGTGAGGGTGCTGACTGGGGCGACCACGGCAATCTCAACCTGCATGGGTGGGCGTTCGACCGCTTCACCGAGATGCTGGAATACAAAGCCGCAGAGCGCGGTATCACCGTCGAGTGTGTAGATGAACGCGACACGTCCAAATCGTGTGCCGCGTGTGGGACCACCGATGACAGCCAACGCGTCGAACGCGGATTGTATGTGTGCGACGAGTGTGGGTTGGTCGCTAATGCCGACGTGAACGGGGCCGAGAACATCCGACAGAAGGTACTCCCAAGTCTCGCCTGTGATGGGGGAGATAGGGATAACGGCTGGATGGCACAGCCAGCGGTGCGCCTGTTCGACAAATCTATGGGCAGAGTACGCCCACAAGAACAGGTGCGCCGCGAACCATAATATCCCAACGCTCGGGAAACCGCGCCGTTCACGGCGCGGAGGATGTCATTCGCATCGGTGACCAGTCACAGGAGTGTCGTCGAACCACCTGTCCCCGGAGTCACGGCTACCGGTCCCCGATCGAACGTCCGTGCGAAACCTTCACAGAGGCGGCCACCGACACTCCAGGCGGTGCATACGATGACAGACCACGACAGACACGCGGGGGACAGCCACCGGGGAGCCGACGGGGCGTGGCGAGTCCGGACGACAGTCCGCGGAGGGAGGTGAGGGATGGCGTTCGAGAGTCCGTTCCCGGACGTGACGATTCCCGAGGTGTCGCTGCCGGAGTTCGTCCTCGATAGCGTGGCCGAACGGGGCGACGAGTCGGCGTTCGTCGACGCCGACACCGGCCGCACGGTGACCTTCGCGGAACTGCCCGCGAAGGTCGACGCGCTGGCCGCCGGGCTTGCCGGCCGGGGGTTCGGCAAGGGCGACGTGTTCGCGATATACATGCCCAACGTCCCCGAGTACCCGGTCGCGTTCCACGGCGTCACCGCGGTCGGCGGCGTCGTGACGACGGTCAATCCGCTGTACACGGTCGAGGAACTGACCCGGCAACTCGACGACACGGGCGCACGGTTCCTCCTGACCGTCCCGCCCTTCGCGGAGAAGGCCGCCGAGGCTGCGGAGGCGACGGCCGTCGAGGAGGTGTTCGTCCTCGGGGAATCCGAGGTGGGGACGCCGTTCCCGGCGCTGTTCGACGCCGAGGCGGAGCCGCCCGACGTCGACGTCGGGCCGGACGACCTCGCGGTGTTGCCCTACTCCAGCGGGACCACGGGCCTTCCCAAAGGTGTGGAACTCACGCACCGCAACCTGGTGGCGAACGTCTGCCAGGTGTCGGGCGTCGACCCGCCGGATTTCGGCCCCGACGACGTTTCGGTCGGCGTGTTGCCCTTTTACCACATCTACGGAATGACCGTGGTGATGAACTGGCACATCCGGGAGGGGGCGACAGTCGTGACCGTCCCCAAATTCGACCTCGAACCCTTCCTGGAGACCATGGAGGGCCACGAGGTGTCCGTGGCGTACCTCGTGCCGCCGATCGTGCTGGCGCTGGCACACAAACCTCTCGTCGAGGAGTACGACCTTTCGGCGCTGTCGATGATCACCGTCGGGGCGGCGCCGCTGGCCGAGGACGTCGCCGAGACGTGTGCCGACCGGCTGGACTGTCTGGTCAAGCAGGGCTACGGGCTGACCGAGGCGAGTCCGGTGACCCACCTCACCCCGCGAGACCCCGACCGGGTTCGCCGCGGGAGCGTCGGCCCGCCGGTACCGAACACGGCCTGTCGCGTCGTCGACGTCGAGACTGGCGAGGACCTCGATCCCGGCGAGGAGGGCGAGGTGCTGGTCAAAGGGCCACAGGTCATGCGGGGCTACTGCGCCCGCGCGGACGCGACCGAGGACGCGTTCGTGGACGGGTGGCTCCGGACAGGCGACGTCGGCGTCGTCGACGAGGACGGCTACCTGTCCGTGATCGACCGCGTCAAGGAACTCATCAAGTACAAGGGCTACCAGGTCGCGCCCGCAGAACTGGAGGGGCTGCTCCTCGAAGAGGACGCTGTGGCCGACGCCGCCGTCGTCCCCAAACCCGACGAGGAGACCGGCGAGATACCGAAGGCGTTCGTCGTCCCGGACGGCGACATCGACACCGAGGCGGTCCGGGCCTCGGTCGCCGAGCGAGTGGCCCCACACAAGAAGATCCGCGAAATCGAGATCGTCGACGAGATACCCAAGTCGCCGTCGGGAAAGATACTCCGGCGAGTCCTCGTCGACGAGTACGTCGAGAGCGAGGGATAGGGCTACCCCGTCTCCCGGTTGCCCCAGACGAGTTTCTCGGGCACCCGGACGCGCATGTCGCGGGTCACCCGCAGTTGACAGGACAGCCGCGGGTACCCGAAGCGGGCGGCCAGGTCGTCGTGCCAGTGGTCGGGGTCGGGCGGGTCGGCCACGCGGACGCCACAGGTCGCACAGAGGCCCCAGCCCCCGCAGTTGACCCGCCGGCCGACCCTGCTGTGTGGCGAGAGCCCGGCCTCGCGGAGCGCGTCCCGGAGCACCGTCCCGTGGGCGACCGAGATGGTCGTCGTCCCGTCGGGGTGATCGATTGCGACGGTGTGAGTGGTGGCGGTGTCGGTCACTGTCAGGCCAGTTCGATGCGGCGGACGAACTGCATGTCCCGGATCTCTGTGATGAGGTCGCCGGGCAGGGCCTCGTCAGTGATGACGTACAGCACCGGTTCGTCGGTGAACTCGGGGTCCTCGGTGATTGCCTGCCGGATGGAGATGCCCCGGTCGGCGATGGCCGACGTGACGGCGGCGACGATGCCCGACTCCTCGGCGTCGTTGACGGCGACGGTCAGCACCGTCAGGTCCAGCACCGGCGCGAGGTCCATCAGGCTCGGGATGGCGGAGATGTTCTGGAAGATCGGTCGGAGGTCGTCGTCGGCCAGGATGGCGTCGGTGGTGGCGTCGACGACGCGACGGTCGACGCCGACCTCGCGGGCGATGCCCGTGTCGGGAATCTCGATACCGCCCGAGACGACCCGTCCCTCGTCGTTGACCGAAAAGCCCCGCTCCAGGAGCAGGCGGATCACCCGCTGCTGGCTCGGCGAGTCCGAGAACTTCGCCATAATCTCCTCGAACATGACCGTAACCGAGGGCGACCGGGGGCTTAACCATTGGGCAGACATCCACGTCTCCTGCCGGACCTGTCCACCGACGGGGGGAAACGTACAAACGATTTCGGGCGCGGTGGTCCGGGGCTGCTAGAGGTCGCCCTTCGTACTCGGGGTTTCGGCGCGGCGTTCGTCGAGGCGGGTGGCGTCGTCGAGTGCGCGCGCCAGTGCCTTGAACAGCGCCTCGATCTCGTGGTGTGCGTTCTCGCCGGAGACGCTGGCCTGCAGCGTCAGGCCCGCGTTCGTGGCCAGCGACCTCAGGAAGTGTCGCGCCATGTGGCTGGTCATCCCGCCGACGGCCTCTTGGGAGAACTCGCCCTCGAAAGCGAAGTACGGGCGGCCGCTGACGTCGAGGACGACCGTGGCGCAGGCCTCGTCCATCGGCACCGTGCGGTCGGCGAAGCGACGGATCCCCCGTTTCTCGCCCAGGGCCTCCGCGAGTGCCGTCCCGAGCGTGATGGCGACGTCCTCGACGGTGTGGTGGTCGTCGATCTCCAGGTCGCCGTCACAGGAGACGGTCAGGTCGAGCAGCGCGTGGGTGGCCAGCGAGTCGAGCATGTGGTCGAAAAAGCCCACGCCGGTGTCGACGGTGGCGTCGCCGTCGCCGTCGACGTCGAGTGTGACCTCGATGTCGGTCTCGGCTGTCTCGCGCGCGACGGCCGCGGTCCGGTCTGTCATACTCGACCTGTGGCGGCCCCCGTATTTGGCCGTTGTGCCACGCCACTGGGGCGGGTCACTCCGAGACGGCGCGCTGTGCCTCCGCGAGCGTGAACGTCCCCTCGTAGAGGGCGCTCCCGACGACGACTGCCGCCGCGCCCGCGTCCTTCAGCGCCCGGACGTCATCGATGGTCGCGACGCCGCCGCTTGCGACCACCGGGATGTCGACTGCCCCGACGACCCGCTCGACGGGGTCGGTGCGGACGCCCTCGAGTTGCCCCTCGACGTCGACGTCGGTGAAGAGTATCGCACCCGCGCCCAGGTCCTCGTAGCGGGACGCGGCCGCCGCGGGATCGAGTCCGGTGCTCTCTGTCCACCCGGAGACGACCACCTCGCCGTCCTTCGCGTCGAGGCTGACCATCACCCGGCCCGGGTGTTCGTCGCCGATCGCGGCGACGATGTCGGGATTCTCGACGGCGGCGGTTCCGAGGATGACGCGGTCGACGCCCCGGTCGAGGAGTGCGACGGCGTCCGCGGCCGTGCGGATACCGCCGCCGATCTGGACCTCCACGCCGACCGCCTCCAGGACGGCGTCGATGGCGTCGGCGTTGGCGCGGTCGCCCTCGAAGGCGCCGTCCAGGTCGACGAGGTGGAGCGTTCGTGCGCCGTCTTCGACCCACCGCCTGGCGGCCGCGACGGGATCGCCGTAGGTCGTGCCGGTGCCGCGTTCGCCGCCGACCAGCTGGACCACCTGCCCGTCCTGCATGTCCACCGCCGGGACCACCTCGAACTCGGGGAACATGGCCGACCGTCGGGCGGGCGGGCGTGAAAGCCTGCCGGTGTCGGCCGTGTTCGGCTTCCTCCCCGGTCTCACGGCCCGGGAGAGCCGGCTCCACAGTCGACGAAGGCTCTCGCCGAGCCGTGAGCACCCACCGTGGTTCCGGAAACGCATCGGACAAACAGCAAAGTCTAACCGGGAGGGGTGTGAACACCCGTGTGATGCCAACAGTCGAATACCTCAACTACGAAGTCGTAGACGACCAGGGCTGGGACATGTACGACGACCCCGTCTTCGAGGAGGCGGCCGACGCCGGCCTCGACGACGAGGACTACGGTACCCTCGACGTCAACGAGGGCGAGTACATCCTCGAAGCCGCCGAGGCACAGGGCTACGACTGGCCCTTCTCCTGTCGCGCCGGCGCCTGCGCCAACTGCGCCGCCATCGTCCTCGAAGGCGAAATCGACATGGACATGCAACAGATCCTCTCCGACGAAGAAGTCGAAGACAAAAACGTCCGCCTCACCTGCATCGGCTCCGCCGCCACCGACGACGTCAAAATCGTCTACAACGCCAAACACCTCGACTACCTCCAAAACCGCGTCATCTGAGCCGCGGCGTGAAACCTGGCGTGACGAAACGCACCGTCTCCGGGGTCGTGCCCTAAGC
>JAHENO010000137.1 GCA_018609945.1 Haloarculaceae archaeon
AGCCCCTTGAAGACCTCCGTGTAGGCGAGCAGGGCCACGAGGTTGATTCCGGCGATTGCGACGGCCGCGAGCGGCAGCGTCACTGCGAGTGCGACCGCCGCGACGAACAGCACCACGGAGAATACGAGCGCGCCGCGTGGCGAGACGGCTCCTCTCGGAATGGCCCTATCGGGCTGGTTGATCGCGTCGATCTCCCGGTCGAAATAGTCGTTGATCGCGTTCCCTGCTGCCACCGCCAGCACCGTCGCCGCAGTCGCGGCGCCCACGGCCGGATACTGGCCGCCGACGCCCGCGACGAACGAACCGGTCGCCGTCAGGACGCCCGCTGCAACGGCGTTGACCGGCCTGGTCAGTTCGAAGTACCCGCGTGCGGTGGACGCTGCCATCCGGCGCACGTTCCGAGGGCGGGCGTATAAGCGACGTGGAATCCCCGGCGGATCACAGGTGCTTGTTCGTCAGGACCCGGTGGTCGACGACGTAGCAGCCCACGAACAGCATGGCACTGCCGAACAGCAGCAGAAGGCTCCCGTCGAACGTGGTCCTGGGCGAGCGTGCCAGCGGAGACCGAACTGCCATTGTAGAGGCGCTGCACATCCGTTTCCATCAGCAAGACTGATTACGACAAGGCTTCAGGAACCGCTATGGAAGACCGGTACGACGTGGTGATAGCGGGCGCTGGGCCTGCCGGCGCACAGTGTGCCCGCGACCTCGCCGGTCGGGACTACGACGTGCTCGTCCTCGAAACCGAAAGCGAGGCGGAGTTCCCAAAACAGAGCAACAAATCGACCGCCGGGACGTTCCCGTCGATGATGGCGTCGTTTTCGATTCCGGACGCCGTCGTGATGAACTACACCGACAAAGTCGTCCTCGAATCACCGAACGGCCACTACGTGCAGGAACAGGCGGGCGCGGTCATGGACTTCGCGGACTTCAAGCGATTCCTGGTCCGTGACGGCCGCAAACGGGGGGCCGAATACCGCTTCGACGCCCGCGTCTCCGGACCCGTCATGGAGGACGGCGAAATCGTCGGCGTCGAGTACAACGGCAGCGAGGCGGTCTTTGGCGAAATAGTGGTCGACGCGACGGGCCCCTCGGCGCCGCTGGCCCGCGCGCTGGGGGTCAGCGACCTCCAGCGGGAACGCCAGGCCATCGGCATCGAGTACGAGTTCGAGGGCGTCGACGTCGACCACGGCGAGTACGCAGACCTCCACGACGCGATGATGTTGCGCCTGGATCACGACCTCGCGCCCGGCGGGTACTCGTGGATATTCCACACCGGCGAGGACACCGCCAAGGTCGGGCTGTGTTACATCCAGAACGACTACCACCGCAAGCGGGCGCGGGACGGGATGACGGTCGACGACTACCTGGACTACTGGCTGGAGACCGACCCGCGCCTGGAGAACGCACGCCGTTTCGAGGGCAAACAGCACCGGGGGTCGGCCCACATACAGCCGCCGGGCCAGCTGTGTACGGACAACTTCATGGCCATCGGCGACACCGTCCCGACGGTGGACCCGCTGTGGGGCGAGGGCATCCACAAGGGTATGAAGTCCGGCCGGGCGGCTGCTGTGACCGCGGATACCTGCCTGACGCCCGCCGAGCCCGACACCTCCGCGGAGACGATGGAAACCTACGCGGAACTGTGGCACTCCGAGGTCGCCCCGCGGATGGACGCACGACTGCTGATGACAGAGCTGCTGTACTTCGTGCCGAACGAGCGCTACGACAGGCTGATGGCGGACCTCTCGCGGGTCGACGGCGACACGCTCGCCGAGATCAACGCCGGGAACAAGCTCGCGATGCGCCACATTCTCCACCTCTCTGACCTCCCGATGCTCGCGAAGTTCGTTCGCAACCGGGTCGGCGTCTGATCGAGGAGAGTACCGGCATCCGAAAGGTGATACGACGGGCAACCGAGCGGTCCGACCGGCCGAGTCACAACGCCTATTGACCAGCCACGCCACGCTCCAGTCATGTCAGACAAACCACTCACACCCGACAGCGTTCCCCACGCCGACGGGATGCCGTTGCTCGGACTCGGGACCTACAGAAACGACGACCACGAGCAGTGTGTCGAATCCGTCCGGACCGCCCTGGAGATGGGCTACCGGCACGTCGACACGGCGAGCATGTACGGAAACGAGCAGGGGGTCGGTGACGGCATCGCCACAGCGGACGTCTCCCGGGACGAAGTGTTCCTCGCGACGAAGGTCTGGAAGAGCGACCTCTCCTACGAGGGTGTTCTCGAGAGTGCCCGGGGAAGTCTCGACCGGCTCGGCACCGACTACATCGACCTGCTGTACGTGCACTGGCCGGCAGGCGAGTACGACCCCGAGGAGACGCTGCCGGCGTTCGACCGACTCTACGACCGGGGTGATATCCGCCACGTCGGGCTCTCGAATTTCGAACCGGCGCATCTCGACCGTGCCAGGGACGTGCTCGACGCGCCGATATTTGCGAACCAGGTCGAGATGCACCCACTCCTGCCCCAGTCGGATCTCAGAGACTACGCTGCCGAGCACGATATCAACATGGTTGCCTACGCCCCCATCGCCCGCGGTCGCGTCTTCGACGTGCCCACCCTCTCGGAGATAGCAGAGTCCCACGGCGTCAGCGAAGCCCAGGTCGCGCTGGCGTGGCTCCGGGCGAAAGGAGTCGCGGCCATCCCGAAGGCGACCAGTACCGAACACATCCGGGACAACTGGGAGAGTCTCGCCCTGTCGTTGACTGAGGACGAGATCGCGCGTATCGACGCCATCGACGACCGGGAACGTCTCATCGATCCGGGTTTCGGGCCCGCGTCCTGGCGGTGATCTCGACGACGGGCAGAAGAGTTATTCGAGAAGACATATATCGGCGGACCCGCAACGAGCCCACATGGCTGCTGGGACAGAACAGGGGTTAGCGGAGGCGATCCGTTTCGATCTGAGGCGGATGCACGAAACGTGGATGGAGGTGTTCTATCCCCGCCAGCGCGACGCCGAACACACCGTGCTGGGGAAGTGGACGCCCGACGAGGGCATCCAGGTGTACCTCTACAAGCTGTGGTCTGCCCTCGGCGTTCCCGTCGTCGGCGTGCTCTATCCCATCGTCCTGTTCGGATACTTCGTCCGATTCCAGACCCGTCGGGTGAACGTCACCGCGACCCGCCTGGGGTTCGTGGGCGTCGTCTTGCTGTTCGTCGTGCTCTGGGGTGCCCTCTCCGCGCTCGTGGCGTTCCCGCTCGAAGGACGGGTCGACAGCGGCGGCGTCACCGCGATCATCGTCGCGAGCGCCGTGGCCGTCCTCTCCTCGGCACTGGCCTTCGGGTTCTGGGTGCTCGACGGACGACCGGTAACGGTTCTTTTCGCCTATCCGTTCGCGATGACTGCCATCTTCCTCCCCCCGGTCGTCGCGGCGCTGTTCTCCGAGACGCTCGCGGAGATCGTCCTCACCCGGAGCGACTCGCTCGCCTCTTGGTCGCTGGACCAGATGCCGGCACTCGTCGAGACGTACCTCGTCGAGAACTTCGACCGGGACGAGTTCGCCCACGTCATCATCTGGTTCGGCGTCTCGATCCCGGTCGGATGGATCCTCGGCATCGTTGTCACGCTCGCGGACATCGTGCGCCCGACCGCGGACTGATCGTGACCGGTCGGTCGGAGTGACCGGTCGGTCGGCTGGCGTGAACGGGCCGTTTCTGAACTCTTTTGCGCGTCCGGTCCGGAATGCCCGACATGGAATACGACCTTCCCCGTGCCGGCGGCCTGCTGCTCGCGATCATCGCCATCGGCGTCGCCGGACTCGTCTTCGCACCGTTCATGAGCGCCCGGACCGTTCTCATGATGGTGCTCCCGTCGATGGTCGTCTTCGCCGGTCTCGCGTTCGCCCTCGGCGTGAAGCACGGCGAGTACCGCGCTAGTCGATGACCGTCGACGGGTCGACGACAGTTCCGGTGTCGTCGCTAGTCCCCGCGCTGGCAGCACTGTCAGTCCCTTCGCTGACCGTATAGACGGCGTCAGTCTCCGGGCGCCCGGATTCCCCGCCGACTGGCCGAATTGTCGCCCCCACAATCAGCGGGGCGATGACCGCTGCGACGACCGCTCCAGCGCTGGTCAGCGGCGCGTCCACGGCCACGCTGTCTCCCGCTCCGAGAGTGTGCTCCTGGGTGATTCCACGTGCCGCGTCCAGCAACTCCGCGTGACTGTACTCGCGGCCGTCGACACGGAGGACCGGGTCGTCCGCGGCGACAGTGCCCGGCGGTTCCGTCGGATTCTCGCTCCAGCGTTCCCGCTCGAAGTGCGCTACCTCCGGTCGGTCGGGGGGACCACCGTAGGCGAGGACGGAACAGCGGGGGTCGACTTCGTAGCGGTCCAGCCAGGGGGCGGGAACGACGAGTGCGCGCGCCTCGACCGGCGAGTCGGGCGCCACGTCGACAGTCGTGCCCGCCGCCGCGCCGCCCAGCAATCCGAACAACGGGTCCGGGGCCGACCCGAGTCGACCGGGGTCAGTCCCCGAGTCAGGCTCCTTCGGCCCGACGACGAGCGCGGCCCGGCTCCCCGGCCGAACGCCGTAGTGGCGCAGGAGGTTGCCGGCCTTCCAGGCGTTCGTGGCGAACTCCCTGTTGGTGGTCGGCGTCCGCCGGTCCGGCGCCTCGAAGGCCGTCCCCTCCCGACCGCGACTCCGGGCGAGCACGTCGACGAGTGTGTCCATGCCGGAGGATTC
>JAHENO010000138.1 GCA_018609945.1 Haloarculaceae archaeon
ATCTCCTCCGGGGAGCGTTTGAGATTGAACGAACAGACCGGGATATCGTCGCGGTCGACCTGCTCGAGGCTGTGACAGCACTCGATTGCGTCAGCCATGCCCTCGATGGTGGCGTCGTAGTCACTCTCACACCTCGGACACTGGATTGCCTGCCGGGACTGGTCGTACTCGACGCACCCGGGGAGCCGCTCGGTGTGGGGCAGGAGGCCGGTCGTGTGGAACTGGCGCTGGTCGCGGTCAGTCTCGGCCGCTTCACGATCGCCGTCAGTGTCGCCCGCACCCATCATGGCGGCGGCACTGACGGCCGGCGTTTCGCCCTCGGCGGTTGTGATCGCGTCCATGTCGACATCGTCGGCAGTCGTACTCGCCTGGCGGTCAGCATGGCGGACCGCATGGGTGCGGACCGTCCGCGCCCGACAGTCGGCGAGCGCCTGCTGGAACCCGGCCTGGTCGACGTCTGTGAGCCCCTCTGGCCGTGCAGGATGGCCACGCGGCGCGGGGAGTGACTCGGCGACGAATGGCCGGGGCAGCGGTTCGTTGTACGGCGCTGCCGGCTGGACGAGCCACTCCCCCCGCTGGAGGCGAGCGAGGCGTCGTGCCACCTGCTCACGTGGGAGTTCATCAGTCGCAAACACGCGGGCGAGTTTGTCGTCGACACTGACGTTGCCGACGAGCCAAGTCCCCGTTTCGTTGAGCAGTTCTCGATACGTACTGGTGTCCGGGGCCGCGGTACGGAGTTGACTCGGGAACTGCAGGCCGATCGTGAGCGCCAGTCCGAACTCCCGGCCCTGGGCAAGCAGTGTGTCCAGCAGCTCGGTATTCGCGATATCTTTCGCGTCGTCGAGATAGAGGTTGACCTGCGGGGGGGCAGCCTGCGCAGCGCCGGGCGGTGTCCCACGCTCGGCCCGGGCTTTCAGTGCCGTCCACAGATCCGAGAGGAGTGCGAGCGTGATGGCCGCTTTCGCCCGCGGTTCGATGCCGCCGAAATCCACGACGATCGTGGTGTCCTCGTCGATGAGGTCGGCAAAATCCAACTCCGGTGGGCCGTGCGGTGTGGGCTCGCCAGTCGCGTGTGCGTCAGCCGCCGTGTCGGCGACAGTCGCACCACCGTCGACCGCCCCATCCGGCTCAGGTGCCGTCGCTGTCTCGCGCTCCTGTGGCCCTGCAGTGGTCTCCTGGCCAGCGGGATCACGTATCGCCGCGGGTGGCCGTGTCTCGGGCGTCCCGAACAGCGGCGCGACGCGCCCGTCTGTCGCCACCTCCTGCACCCGGGAGACGGCTGCGCCCAGCACCCGGTTGAAGACCTCTCGATCGCGCTCGCGGAGACTGTCGAAATACCGCTGGAGGTCGTCATCGATCGTCGTCGGCGGTTCTTCCTGCGTGAGTGTCATGTCGATCGCAAAGTGCAACTCGCCGATCGAGACCGCCTCGTCGCCGTGGACGGGATCGAAGAGGGCCAGCAGGTGGTTGCGAACGGCGCGACTCGCGTCGGCGGCCTCGTGATACCGATTCTCCGGGTACAGCCCCGCGACGATCTCCTCGAAATGGCCCACCTTCCGCTGGACAGCCTCCGGTCGTGGCAGGCCGGCCTCGATCAGCGGCTCGATATCGAGTACCGAGATGGCCGGCATCGCCTCGGTCAGATCGAAATAGCGGACGTCTTCAAGATCGCCAGCCACTGCGTAGTGGGTTTGCAGATAATTCCGGGCCATGCCCCCGCCCTTGTACGCAAAGAGGATGTCCGGCCCGTCCGTGGCATTGCGATTCGAGAGCATGGCTGTCGTCATCAGAACGGACTTGCCGGCGCCCGTATCGCCGGCGATCACGGTGTGGTGGGTCTGGAGTCCCGGCGGCAGGCAGAGCGGATCGCCCAGCGGCCGCCGGTCGTCGGTCAGGGGCATACACAGCAACTGCCCCGGTGGGTCGTAGGGGTCCAGCTGGCCGGGTGGGGGCAACGGCAGGCCCGTCCGCTCGGTCGGACGGGTGGCGAGCGAGCGCCGCCCGCGGGTCGTCAGGCCCGCGCCATCGACAACACAGAAGCCCGGGAGTTCGGTCGGATCGACGACGATGCCCGGACTGCGAGGCGTGACGCGCCGGAGGCGTGGGAACGGCTTCCGGTAGACCGCGTGCTCCCCCGCACACTGACAGATCTCGGTGAAGAGGCGGCTCCCTGGTGGCTCGTCGAGATTCGTGTGGAACTCGTCGTCGGTGACCACGTCACCACGGATCTCGTGATACGGCCCGCTCAGTGTATGCAGCGTATCGGACAGCTGGCGTGCAATCTGGTCGGCGACGCGCGGTGCCGACCGGGTGAGCACGGCGGCCCGCACGGCGAGACACAGCGACCGACGGGGGTCCCGGGCGGTGATGCGGTCGATCCGTTCCTGATCGGACGGCGGTGGCTCATAACGCTGGCGCTCCTCCTGGTCCCTCGGGACCGCGAACTCCCACAGTTTGTCGGCCGTCGAGACCACGCCCTCCCGGAGGTTCGTCACGTACCGATCCTGGCGGTCGGTCCAGTCCTCGTATGGCCGGCACACCACGCTGAAGACCGCCGGCACGGGCGACTCGCCGAGCGTGTCGATGAGCGTGGCGAGGGGCACCTGTCGGGACTCGTAGCGCTGTTCGCGTGGGCGGTCCCGGCGACGGGTTCCATCGCTGGTGCCCACCATCTCGTCGAACCGGGTGAGGCCGGTCTGCCAGTCCGCACGGCGGTCGGGATCGCCGTACCACTGGACGCCAGCCACATAGGGGCGAGTCGCAGTGATCGCCGGGTGGGCGCGCGGCTCGTCGAGGTCCGGGTGGACGCCCGCGGCGGCGGTCTGCTCGGGATCGACGTGTGACTGGAGGCGGCGGGGGTGCCATTCGACGCGCTCGAACTCGTAGGTGTCCGGGAAACACTGGCGGCACAGGCCTTCGAGATCCGGAATCAGGTCGTCATAATTGGCGCCCACCAGATACCTCAGACTCGGGTCCGGCCCACCCGTGGAGACGATCAGCCACTCGACCATCGGCCGTCGTGTCGTGCCCGCGACTTTGTTCGTGAGGCCAGTCTGCTGGTGCTCCCGGAGGAGTTGCTGGAGATGCTCCATCGCGTGGATGGCTGCCTGCGGATCGACGGCGGTTTCCGAGGGGCGGATCTCCAGATAGACGCGGTCCTCGATCGCTGCCAGCGGGTGGTCCGCGACGGCTGGCAGGAGTGTCTCGGTGGGATTCTCGGCGACGTCATCGGACTCGTCATCTACCGTGAGGAACTCCGCATCAGGAAGCACGCCACGGAGAGTGGACAGGTGCTCGCTGACCATGGTCTCCTCCACTCAGCGCGTGCTGGGATGGGTGGCGGGCCCGATCACGCGAGCCGTGGCTGCCTGTGCATTCGCGGCTATATATGACTGCGAAAGCGAATGTACAAGCATGTGTCATACACGGGCCGAAATCACCTAATAGCTTACGGTATATTGACACGATAGAACGTCTCCCTCCCTGGTGAGGCGCAGACTCGTTCAGCCGCTGGGCACTCGTGATGCGGTGACTCACCCAGGGTTTTCGCGCGCTGGATGGAAAGAGATCGCCATCACCAAGCACAGCGACGAAGGGTAAGGACAGACCCACAGTAGTGACGAGATCAGTGCACGGGTGACCGATCATGAGGGCTGCAGCAGCGAGCCAAGCCGGCACGGCTTACAGGAGATTATTCCTTAGAGTAAGAATTATATCTGCACCGGCACAACAATCGAACGAATGAGCGACGGATCTTCGGATGGGCCACCCACATTCGACGATGCATTCGGCGGTGACGACGTTGAGCAACGAATCTACGGGACAGTGCTTCAGACGCGTGAACCGACGACTGCAAGCGTGATCGCCGAGCAAGTCGACTGTGACCCGAAGACCGCTCGGAAGTATCTGGGTTGGTTCGCCGACCTGGGTATCGTCACGCGCCACGAGGGACAGCCGGTCACCTACGAGCGCAACGATGCATACTTCGAGTGGCGTCGTGTCAACCAGCTCGCCGCCACGCACTCCGTTGAGGAACTCCAGGAGCGCGTGCAGGAGCTGACGGCGCGAATCACGACGTACGAGGAGACCTACGATGCGCCCACGCCCGGCGCCGTCGACGCCGTCGCGGTCACGGAGGCGAGCGACGACCAGACGATCGACGACGTGTACAGTGACCTCGGTGACTGGGCGACTGCTCGCCAGGAACGCAAGTACTACGAACGGGCCCGACAGCAACGCGGCGACACCGCGCCCGAATCGGTCTCCGGATAGGCCCAGCGATGGTGCCGCCACCCGGGGCTGGTGGGAGTTCCGCACCGATCGACCGGCCGATCCTCGAGTTTCTCCAGCCGCGACTCCACGCCACACAGCAGGTCACAGAGACGACCATCACAGACGCTCACGGCCATCTCGAACTCCGTGTTGTGTTTGCAGACGCGTACTACCCGGACAGCGTCGACGACGCACAGCTGGCCGTTCGCTGGTACACGAACGACGACTTCACGCTCCACTATCGGGAGGCACACACGGAGCACGCCTGGGAGTGCCGGTGGGATCGACACCCGAACCCCCACAATACACGGGACCACTTCCACCCCCCGCCCACGGCCCCAACGCCCGGCGAGGACGCATCGTGGCCGACCGACCATCGTGACGTCGTGGCGCTCGTTCTCGACGAGATTGAGGCCCGGATCGCGGCCCTCTGGAGCGAGTGAGGCACCCGAACTCGGGTGTGGTGGTTGTCCGCGCCGAAGGCGTGCAGCGTGCGTTCGCGGCCCCGCCCGTTCTGAGCCTGCCAGGCGGTGGTCTGGGTCCTGACCGACGACGTCGGCTGTCCGGTGCGTCTTGAACGGCCCGCCCCGCTCGTCGCGTGGCACTCGGCCTGTTCCGCGTGGAGACGCCGAGGAAACCAAG
>JAHENO010000139.1 GCA_018609945.1 Haloarculaceae archaeon
CCTGGCGGCAGCGCTGGGAGCAACTCGGCGGCCGGATGGACGTGGTCTACCCGGACAGCGACCACGACGCGGGCGCGGGCGAGCACCCCGTCGGGAGCGTTCCCTTCCCCTTCTACGAGGGGTTCCGCCTCGGCGCACCGGCCGTTCCGGACGCGGTGGGTCGCGTCGACGTGGTTCACGCCCACACCCCGTTCAGCGTGGGGCTGGGCGGGTTGCGCCACGCCCGGGCGATCGACGCACCGCTCGTGGCCTCCTATCACACTCCCAGCGGCGAGTACGCGGCGTACCTCTCTGTCAATGGGACGGCCGAGCGGCTCATCCGGGGAACTGCCGCCGCCTACGAGCGGTGGTTCCTCGACCGTGCGGCGGCGGTGGTGGTGCCCAGCCGTGCGACCGGCCGGCACGTCCGGGAGACCATCGGCGTCCGGACGCCCGTCGAGGTGGTCCAGAACGGGGTCGATACCGACACCTTCCGGCCCGTCGACGCCGACCGCGAGCGTGCGTTCCGCGAGCGCCACGGGCTGCCTGTCGGCCCGCTCGTGGGCTACACCGGCCGCCACGGCTACGAGAAGGACCTCGATGTGCTGATCGAGGCTGCCGATGGCCTCGAGGCTACGGTCGTCCTCGCCGGTGACGGTCCGGCCCGGGAGTCCCTCGAAGCCGCGGCCGCGGGCGTCGACGCCGACGTTCGCTTCCTGGGATTTCTTCCCCGCGAGGACCTGCCGGCCTTTTACTCGACACTCGACGTCTTCGCGTTCCCCAGCCCCGTCGAAACCCAGGGACTGGTCGCCCTCGAAGCAAACGCCTGCGGGACGCCCGTTGCCGGCGTGGACGCGGGCGCACTCTCGGACACCGTCGACGAGGGCGAGAACGGCTACACGGCCCCCGCCGGCGACCCCGCCGCGCTCCGGGAGACGATCCGCCGGACGCTCGCGGAGCGCGACCGTCTGCGCGAGCACTGCCTGGACCGCCGCGAGGACACCAGCGTCGACCGAGCCGTCGAGTCGCTCCGGGCCGTCTACGAAGACGTTCTCGACGGCGCGTGACGTGGCCGGTCGGTGCAGTCTCTCACTCCGGGACTGCCGGCTCGAACACCCGCTCGTGAAGGCGCGTCGAGACGATGTCGAGCAGGCGCTCGAGGTTCGCGGTGTCGTCGCGGTTGTACGAGACCAGCGTCTCGAGGGCGCGCTCGTCGCCGCGCTCGTACTCGCGCCAGAGGCGGACGGCGTCCCGGCCCGAGAGGTCGGGTCGGTCGCGGTCGATTCCGACCTGGCGTTCGATCGACTTGAGCCCGCCGGTCAGGTCCAGCCGCCGGCACGGGTACATGAGGTCGACGTGGGGCAGCGAGAGGTCCAGCCCGAACGCCTCCTCGAGGAAGGGGACGTCGAATCGCTTGCCGTTGAACGTCACGAGGAGGCTCGCCCCGTCGAGGTGGCGGGCGAGGCGGTCGCCGGTCAGGTCCCGCCCGCGGACGAACGTTTCGGTGGCGCCGTCACGGTGGCAACTGACGACGGTCACGTCGTCGGTGTGCCTGTCCAGCCCGGTCGTCTCGATGTCTACAAAGGCGGTCCCCGCGCGGAAGTTCTCGTAGAGGCGCCACTGACACTCTCCGGGGAATGTCTCGCCGAAGAAGGCCGCGTCGCCGTCGTCGAGGCGTTCCCACGCGGTCGCGATGAACGACTCGACGCGGTCGGCCGGCGCCGGTCCGGGGACGGACCCGTCGAACGCGTCCCAGGTGGTCACCCCGCGCTCCCAGAGTTTCCGCTCGGTCCGCTCGCCCACTCCCCGGACCGGGATGAACGAGTTCTCGACGCGCATACCGCTCTCTGGGAGGGCGACCGACATATATCACTCGACGTCCGAACCGTCGGTGTCGGTCAGCGGCCGGACGCCCTCGGTCATCCAGCAGCCGTCGTACTCGCCGCCCTCCTGTTTGCCCAGCCTGAACGCGTAACGGGCCGTCACGTTGCCGTTCTCGCGCGTGGTGACTTGCACCCGGGCGGTGTCCGCGGCAATCCGGGAGGGCTCGTACTCGGCGCTGTCGTAGGTGAGCATCGGCGCGTAGGTCTCGCGCTGGATGATCCTGACGTACGCCTCGAGGGAGCCGACTGCCTCGCGGTTGCGCGGCGACGCGAACCGACGGACCGTCCGGATGCCGTCGTTGGTCTCGTTGTCGTTGTACTTCAGCGCGTTCATCTGTATCTGGACGACGTGCAGGAACGACCGCTCGCAGGTCGGCTCCAGGTCGGCGTACCTGTCGGCGCCGAGGTCGCGCACGTCCTGCCCCTCGTCCCCGTCGGGCGCCGGCGTCGGCGTCGCCGTCTCGCCGGAGTTCGGCAGCCCGTTCGGGATTGCCTCCCAGCCGCCCCAGTCGCGTCCCTCGGTCCTGGCGGGTGTGACCGTCGTGAGGTCGCCAGACGCTGTCGGGGTTGCCGTCGGCGTGGCCGTTCCACTGCCAGCCAGCGGGTCGTCGCCGGCGTCGACTGGGAGGAATCCGCCGACGAGGACCGCGCCCACGGTCGTCGCGAGGACGACGGCGACGAGCACCCCCAGCAGTGCGGCCTGTGGACCCACCAGTCCCGAGAGCCGTGCCAGCCGCGTTCCCGCCAGCGGGTTGGACTGCGCCTTCCCGTCCGACGCACTGCGTCGTCCGCCGGCCACTGCGGCGCCCGGTCCGGGCCCGGACCCGTCGGCCGTCGCCGTGTTCGTCGGGGACCGGCCAATCGATTCCTCCACCGCTGCCGCGCCGGACGCGCCCGCTGGTGCCGACGTGTCGGGGACGTAGTCGGGGGAGCGGGCTGGCTGGCCGAGGTGGCGGACACAGAGGTCGTCGGCAGTCCCTGGATCGAGCGCGTAGAGCACTCGCTGGCGGAGGTCGGCGGGACCGACGACCGGACACCCGGGGTCGATATCGGGATCGGTGCTCACGACGGCGTCGACGGTAGGCGGCGTGGCAGGCTCGCCGGTGACGGCTCGCAGCCGGAAGCGCTCGTCGCCGGCGTCGACGGTCAGGTCGGGCGGGTCGGTGGTCACGTCGCTCCCGCCCGCCCGGTAGACGTCGGCCGCGAAGGCGGCTAGGGCCCCCGGGTCGAGGTCCTCGAGTGCGGCCGTGAACGCCGCCGGCGGGACGCGCTGGTTTTCCTCCATCTCGGATGGCCCCGATACGTGACCTGTTACCTTGGACCTTGCGCCCGCGGGTGCGACCGCCGCCTACCCGAGGGCGCTTCCGGCCCGGATGACCGCCCGCTCGCCGAACGCGGGGCCGACGAACTGGAGGCCGACCGGGCGGTCGTCGCCGGTTTCGCCCGCCGGCACCGAGATGGCCGGCAGGTTCGCGAGGTTGACGGGTGTGGTGTTGGCGTCGGCGAGATACATCTGCAGCGGGTCGTCGAGGCTCTCGCCCCGTTCCAGGGGCGGGACCGGCATCGTCGGCGACGCGAGCACGTCCGCCGCCCCGAGCGCCTCGTCGAAGTCCTGCTTGACCCACGCCCGGGCGTCCTGGGCCTTCTTGTAGTACTTGTCCTGATAGCCCGCGGAGAGTGCGAAGGTCCCCAGGAGGACGCGGCGCTTGACCTCGGGGCCGAAGCCCTCCTCGCGTGCCCGTGCGAAGGCCTCGTTCCAGTCGCCGTCGTACCCGCCCGAGACGCCGTAGCGGACGCCGTCGAAGCGGGCCAGGTTCGAGGACGCTTCCGAGGTGGCGATGACGTAGTAGGCCTCGACCGCGTGTTCGAGGCTCGGGAGGGTCACCTCGTGGTAGCTGGCGCCTGCCGCCTCCAGGTCGTCGATAGCCGCCCAGAACTGCTCGACGACCGCGTCGTCGGCGCCATCGAGCAGTTCCGTCGGAACACCGATCTCCATGCCGTCGACGTCGCCGTCTGCCGCGGAGACGAAGTCGTAGCCGCCGTCTTCGTCTGTCACGTCGCCGGTGATAGCCGTCGCCTCGCCGTCTCCCAGCGCCTCGCTCGCGTCCCTGGTGGTGGCGTCCCGTTCGTCGGGGCCGGCGATGACCTCCAGGAGTTCGGCCGCCTCCTCGACAGTGGGGGCGATGGGTCCGATCTGTTCGAGGCTGTTGGCGTAGGCGATCAGGCCGTACCGCGAGACCAGCCCGTAGGTGGGCTTGATGCCGACCACGCCACAGAAGGCGGCGGGACAGCGCACCGACCCGCCGGTGTCGGAACCGAGCGCCATGTCGGCGTCGCCGGCCGCGACCACGGCGGCCGACCCCCCCGAGGACCCCCCGGGAACGTACCCCTCGGCGGCGGGGTTCTCGACCGGCCCGAACGCCGAGGTCTCGGTGGTCGTCCCCATCCCGAACTCGTCCATGTTGGTCTTCCCTGGGATGGTCGCACCTGCCTCCTTCAGGCGCTCGACGACCGTCGCGTCGTAGGGCGGGACGTAGTCGGCGAGCATCGCCGACCCACAGGTGGTCCGGACGCCGGCCGTCGAGATGTTGTCCTTGACCGCGACCGTCCGGCCGGCCAGCCGTCCCTCCTCGGCGCCCTCGATGCGTTCTTCGGTGACGTAGGCGTTGTAGTCCATCAGGACACCCGCGGCCCCTTGAAGTGGCCGTCCTCGGTGTCGGGGGCGTTCTGGAGCGCTTCTTCCTGTGAGAGTCCCGCCCGCCCTTCGTCGGGTCGCATCACGTTCGTCAGTTCGGGCTCCCGTTCGACCTCGGGGACCTCGTCCAGGGTCTCGAAGTACCCGAGGATGTCCGCGAACTGCTCGGTAAACTCTGTGACTTCCTCCTCGTCCAGGCTCACCCGCGCCAGCGAGGCGACGTGCCGGACCTGGTCGGGGTCGACGGGGGTCTCGCTCATGACTGGGAGTGTTGGGGGACCGGCGGTAAGGGTTTCGATACCCGCGTTCGCGCCCGATTTCGCGGGCCTCGGGTCGCGACGGGCCGAAGAATTTAAGTTGCTCTGCTACCAACAAATTTACGTATACGGCCGTTTTCCCGGGCGCGCACAGATCCCTCCAGCCCTCGATGGCAGACGCCACCAGGCACTGAGCGACACCGCGGAATCCGACACTACCACGCATCCGACACTACCCAATGACCGATACCACGACGCGACAGAACACGCGCGAACGCGACGCCGACGAACAGGACGCAGAAGCCGACGAGGAACTCGTCTGCCCCGAGTGCGGGGGCAACCTCGCATCCGACGCCGAGCACGGGGAGACGGTCTGCGAGGAGTGTGGGCTGGTCGTCGAGGAAGACGAGATCGACCCGGGGCCGGAATGGCGGGCGTTCGACGCCCGCGAGAAAGACGAGAAATCCCGGGTAGGCGCCCCCACAACCAAC
>JAHENO010000140.1 GCA_018609945.1 Haloarculaceae archaeon
GACCCGGTCATACAGAAGTACCTCCACGAACTCGTCGGGCCGAAGGGGATGCCGGTGGCGGCGGCGCCGCCGGACGGCGAGGTGACCGACGAGGAACTCGCCGAGGAACTGGGGCTGGAACTCAACGACGTCCGCCGGGCGTTGTTCATCCTCTACGAGAACGACCTGGCGAGCTACCGCCGGTTGCGCGACGAGGACTCGGGCTGGCTGACCTACCTCTGGACCTTCGAGTACGAGAAAATCCCCGAGCAACTCAAGGAGGAGATGCACAGGCTGCTGGCGGGCCTCGAGGAGCGCCGGGAGTACGAGCAGACACACGAGTTCTACCTCTGTGAGAACTGTGGCATCCGTTTCGAGTTCGGCGAGGCGATGGACGTGGGGTTCGAGTGTCCCCAGTGCGGGTCGGGGGTCGAGGCCATGGAGAACACCCGGCTCGTCGAGGCGATGGACGGCCGCATCGAGGCGTTGCAGGACGAACTCAACGTCGAGTCGGCGGACATCGAGGGCTGATGGTCGTTCTCGCAACCAAGGTGTACGTGTCCGGCGAGGCCCGCGAGCGCGCGCTCTCCGGCCTGGAGGCGATGGTCGGGGACGACTTCGGTGACCTGGACGTGAACTACGAGGTCGGGTGCCGCGAGGATGGCTTTCCGTCGGTGACCGTCGAGGGGCCGGACGCGACCGTCGGGCGGAACCTGCTCCGGGACAGGTGGGGCGAGATCACGCCACACCTCGAAGACAGTGCAGTCCACGTCGGCACCCTCGAATCCTGGGACGAGGACGGGTTCGTCCTCGACGCCGGGCGCGAGGTCAGGGTTCCCGCCGACGAACTCGGCCTCGGACCGGGGTCCCCCTCGCAAATCCGGACGCGGTTCGGCCTCGTCCAGCACGTCCCGTTGCGGTTCGTGGCGGGCGAGCCGCCCCGCCTGGCCGACGCGGAACGGGACCGCCTCTTCGAGTGGACGCGAGGACCCGGCAGGGTGAACGTCAACAGCGCGACGCGCTCGGAGATCAGGGCGACGGTCAATCGTGCTGGCCACGCCGAGGACATCGTCACCGTCGAGCGGCTGGGGCTCCTGGAGGGGAGCATCGTCTGCCGCGAGGGAACCGACCCGCCGGGCCTGCTGTCGAGCATCGGCGAGTACCTGCCCGCGGAGTTGCTCTGTGTCGTCCCATGAACAGGCGCGTCCTCGCGGGGCTGGCACTGGTCGCAGTCCTCCTGCTGGCGGGCTGTTTCGGCCCCTCGGAAATCCCGGAGGAAGACCTGACCGGGGAGGCGAACTACGACTGGGAGACCAACGCGACGACGACGTTCAACCTCTCGCGGTCGTCGTACACGACGGTCGTCGAGATACAGAACCGGACCGAACTGACCGTCTGGCAACGCGACCGGCTGGGGACGGACAACCCGGTCGACCTCCAGGCGTTGCAGTTCCGGTTCGAGAACGGGACGGTCGTCAACGCCACCCACACGAACCTCTCTGCGACCCGCACCGGTGACAACACCGTCATCGAACTCCCGGCGGAGAACGGGACGGTCGCCTACACCGCGTCCCGGACCGGCAAGCGGTTCAGTGCACCCGTCTTCGTCGAGGGCAGCTACGAACTGGTCTTGCCGCCCTCGACCCGGATCGGCGTCCCGCTGCTCTCGCAGGCCAGTCCCGGCGGCTACTCGACGAGCGTGACCGACGACCGCATGACCATCCGGTGGGACGAGATATCCGACGGCACGCTGACGGTCCGGTACTACCTCCAGCGGGACCTCCTGCTGTTCGGTGGTCTGGCGGCCATCGTGCTCCTGGTCGGCGGTGGCGGGTCGGTGTACTACCTCTGGCAGCTGCGGACCCTCGAAGAGCGGCGCAAGCAGATGGGCGCGGACGTGGAGTACGACGAGGACGACCCCCGCGACGACGGGCCGCCGCCGGGGATGCGATGAACAGAGAGGTTTTACCGGCGCGGCCGTAGGGTTCCGTATGCGCGTCGCGCTGGTGTGCGTCGGCGACGAGTTGCTCGCCGGCGACACCGTCAACACGAACGCCGCCTGGCTGGGCCGACAGCTCGGCGAGCGCGGCGTCACGGTCGAGCGCGTGTCGGTCGTCCCGGACCAGGTGGCCGATATCGCCCGCGTGGTCAACGAACACCGCGCCGAGTACGACGCAGTGATCGTCACTGGCGGGCTCGGCCCCACCCACGACGACCGGACGATGGAGGGCGTCGCCGCCGCCGTCGGGAGCGAGGTACGCGAGGACCCCGAGGTCCTCCAGTGGCTCGAAGAGGAGGGTGGCTACACCCGCGACGACCTCGCGGAGGGCACCGCGGACATCCCCGCCGCCGCGGAGATGCTCCCCAATCCCGAAGGCGTCGCGCCCGGCTGTGTCGTCGAGAACGTCTACGTCCTGCCCGGGGTGCCGGCGGAGATGAAGGCGATGTTCGAACACGTGGCCGAAGACTTCGCCGGCCAGCAGCGCTACGTCGAGACGATGACCGTCGACGAACCCGAGAGCGCGCTCGTCGACCGGTTTGCCGACCTCCGCGAGCGCTACGACGTGCGCGTGGGCAGTTACCCCGGCGAGACGGTTCGCGTGAAAATCCACGGCACCGACCGGGGTGCCGTCGAGGACGCCGCCGGGTGGCTCCGCGAGCGGGTCGACCTCGCGGAGTGACGCAGCGCGGCTATCGGTAGAGGTGGTCGAGCCACAGCGCCGTCAGCAGGAGGCCGCCGAGTCCGACGACCCAGCCCGAGGCGGCGATGACGCCCTCGTTGACACCGGCCTGCAGGAGTGCGCTCATACCTCTGGATGGGCCGGCCGCGGCCTAAGAGGTTCCGGTTGGCTTTTGCGGGCACCGACCCAACGGCGACTATGCGACGGATCGGCGTCGTCGTCAACCCCATCGCGGGGATGGGCGGGCGCGTGGGCCTGAAGGGCACCGACGGGAAGGTCGAGGAGGCGATCGAGCGGGGGGCTGAACCCCGGGCACCCGACCGCGCCCGCGAGGCGCTGACAGCCCTCCGAGAGGCCGGCGAGGGCGTCGCACTGGTGACCTACGGCAGCGTCATGGGCGAGGACGTGGCCCGCGAGGCCGGTTTCGATCCCGAGGTCGTGGGCCGGCCCGACGGCGGGGTGGGCGACACCGGTCCGGCGGACACCCGCGAGGCGGTCCGTGCGTTCGTCGAGGCCGGCGTCGACCTGATCCTGTTCGTCGGCGGTGACGGCACCGCTGTCGACGTCGCAGAGACGCTCGAGGAATGCGACGCGGAGACGCCGATCCTGGGCGTGCCGGCCGGCGTGAAGGTCTACTCGGCGGTATTCGCCGTCACGCCGCGGGCTGCCGGCGAGGTCGCGGCCACCTTCGACCGGGTCGAGGCGGCCGAGGTCAACGACATTGACGAGGACGACTACCGCGAGGGCGAGGTTCGGACGGACCTGCGAGCGGTCGCCCGGGTGCCCGTCGACGACCGGCGCCAGGCCAGCAAGCAACTCGGCGGCGGCACCGTCGAGGGCATCGCCGAGGGCTTCGCCGCCACGGTCGAAGAGGGACGGACCTACGTCCTCGGACCGGGCAGCACCGTCGGCGCGATCAAGGAGGAACTCGGATTCGAGGGGTCGCCGCTGGGGGTCGACGTCTGGCGCGACGGCGAGGTGCTCGTCCGCGACGCCGCCGAGTCGGACATCCTCGGGGCCCTCGGCGAGGACAACACGGTCGTGGTCTCGCCCATCGGTGGGCAGGGGTTCATCTTCGGCCGGGGCAACCAGCAGATCTCGCCCGCCGTCATCCGCCAGTCTGAAATCGAGGTGGTCGCCTCGCGCCGGAAACTCGACGGGACGGGCGTACTCCGGGTCGACACCGGTGACTCCGAGCTCGACGACGAGCTGCGCGGCTGGATGCGCGTCCGGATCGGCCGCGTCGAGAAGCGACTCGTCGAGGTCGTCTGAGCGACCTCGCGCCGGTGGCTGGCTCTCTCCGGCAGTCTACATTGTCCCCCGCGGCTGTGGTCGTTGCCGGTTACCGGCCATCGTCACTGCTGGTCCCCGACTATCGTCCCTAGCTCTCGCCGGCAATCTTCCCCGGTCGTCACCGGCCATCGGTATCCAGTCAAACACCTTTGATATTCCAGATTTCGATTTAGGGTATTAACACAAGATTAAGGTACACGCACGGTCAGGTAGGGAATATGGAAACGAGGAAGGTCCAGCGGCTGGGGCCGTCGACGCTGGCGATGACCCTCCCGGCCGAGTGGGCCCACGCTCACGACGTCGAGAAGGGCGACGAGGTGTCGTTGCGCGTCGGGGACAAGGGCGCGCTGACGGTGATGCCGGAGTCGGTGACCTCCGAGGAGTCCGAGGCAGTCATCAGTGCGACGGGGTTCGACGCCGACGCCGTCGAGCGCGCGATCGTCGGCGAGTACGTCCTCGGCCGGCGGATCATCCACGTCGAGGCCGCCGAGGGCGAGACCCTGGAGAGTGCCCACATCAACGCCGTCTACAACGCAGAGTCACAGCTGATGGGCCTGGGCGTCATCGAGGAGACGCCCGAGAGCATCGCCATCCGGTGTTCGGTCGACCCGGAGGATTTCACGCTCGACAACCTCCTCGAGCGCCTCGAGTCGACTGGGTCGACGATGCGCAACGAGGCCATCAAGGCACTGGCTCACGGCAACCCGGACCTCGCCCAGCGGGCGCTGAACCGCGAACGCCAGGCCAACAAGATCTTCGTCCTCCTGTTGCGGCTGACCTTCACGGCCTTCCAGAACCCGAACCTCGCGCGCGCCGTCGGGCTCGACGACGGTTTCCCGCTGATCGGCTACCGGGCCATCGCCAAGAACCTCGAACTGACCGCGGACAACGCCGAGGACATCGCAGAGATAGTCATCGAAGCCGACGAACACTCCCTGAACGTCGACTCGGGGACGATGCGGCGCATCCGGGAGTTCACCGACCAGGTCGACGAGATCACCGAACTCGCCGTGGACGCGGCCGTCGGCCGGGAATTCGACACCACCATCGAGGTCAGAGAGATGTTCGCAACCATCGAGGACCGCGAGCAGGAGATCCTCGCGGACCTCCCCGAGATGGACAACGACAGGCTCCTCCAGGTGCGGGAGGTCCTGGTCAGCCTCCAGCAGACCGCTCAGTACGCCGTCAGAAACGCCGAGATTGCCACTAATCTCTCGCTCAACGAGGAATCCGACCGCATCGCGATCAGTTGATCGCGGTCTGTTCGCGCCCCTCCCGGCCGCTCACTCGCCGACGGTGTCCTCGATGAGCGCGGCCATCTCGTCGTAGTGGTCGGTCCCGGTGCCCTTCTTGACGAACGCAGTCACGCCGGCCTCCTCGACAGCCGCGACGGTGTCCGCCTCGACGGCGGCGCTGAACAGCAAGAACGGCAGCGACGGGTCACGGTCCCGGACCGCCTCGAACAGCTCCATCCCGTCCATCCCCGGCATGCGGTAGTCGCTGACGACACAGTCGACGTCGTCCGTCGCGACGTGGTCGAGGGCCTCCCGGCCGCTGGTGGCCGTCTCGACCGAGAGTGTGTCACTGGCACGCTCGAGAAAGGTCTGGGTCAACTCCAGTACGTCCTCGTCCTCGTCGACGACGAGCACCCTGATGGAATCCCTCATCGCCGGTCAGGCGGTCGCGCCGGTATCCACGGCCCCGTCGATGCGGACGAAGCCGAACCCGCACTCGCCACACTGCCATTTCTGCTTGGTCCCCAGGTGTAGTTTCGTCGTTCCCGTCTTCCAGAAGGTCCTCGTCTCGCCACACTCGGGACACTCCTGCTCCATTTCGAGGGGCATGGTCGGACATTCATCGGGTATCCAATTGAAACTGGTGGTTCGTTCCAGGAACTGTCGTGCAGCACCTGCGCCGGGTAGTGCGGGTGCTTGACAGACCGGGGCGCCCGAACCAAGACCCGGCCGCCCTCCCGGAACCGGTGGTCGACACCTCCATCGAGGGGACCACGACCAGTGTCCGCCCAGTACAGTTATGCGGACCCGGCGAGAATGCGCCAGTATGCCCCGGAAGACCACCCGCTGTGATGACTGTGGCTACCGCGTGCGGTGGAATCCCGAGACGCGCGAGGGTCCGACCGTCTTCTTCGAGGAGGGGCGCTGTCCCAGCTGCGGCCAGTCCTTCGAGGACCGCGCCCCCGTCTCCGCTCGCCGGGGACAAAAGCGACGGTAGCGACGCCGCCGGGTCGGTAGCCATTAGTCGCGCCGGCGAGTCACCCGAGGTATGCAGGCAGTCATCCTCGCGGCCGGCGAGGGCACCCGGATGCGACCCCTGACCGAGGGGACGCCCAAGCCGATGCTCCCGGTCGCGGACCGACCGCTCGTGGCCCACACCGCCGACGCCGCCGTGGAAGCCGGGGTCGACGAACTGGTCTTCGTCGTCGGGTACCGGGCCGACGCCGTCCGGTCGTACTTCGGCGAGTCGTACCGCTCCGTTCCGGTCACCTACGCCGTCCAGTCCGAGCAGTTGGGCACCGCTCACGCCGTCCGTGCGGCACGGGACGCGCTCTCGGGACCCTTCGCGGTGCTCAACGGCGACGACCTCTACGACCGGGAGAGTCTGGCCGCCCTGCTCTCGGCAGACCCGGGTGCCGTCGGAACCTACGAGGTCGAGGACTCCCGCCCGTACGGCGTCTTCGACCTCGACGGCGAGACGGTGACCGGCGTCGTCGAGAAACCCGACGACCCCCCGTCGAACAGCGTCAACGTCGGCGCGTACGTCTTTCCCGCGGAGGCCCGCGAGTGGCTCGACGTCCCGAAAAGCCAGCGCGGCGAGTACGAACTCACCGACGTGCTGGAGCGGGTCATCGAGCGCCGGACAGTCCGGTCGGTCCCCATCGAGCGCTGGCTCGGCGTGGGCCGGCCCTGGGAGTTGCTCGAGGCCAACGAGTGGAAACTCGCAGAACTGGACCGGGACATCGCGGGCGACGTTGCCCCCACCGCCGACCTCCGCGGGAGCGTCGTCGTCGAGGCGGGCGCCACGGTCGAACCCGGCGTCGTGATGGAGGGGCCGGTCCTCGTCCGCTCGGGCGCGTCGGTCGGCCCGAACGCCTACGTCCGTGGGGCGACGCTGCTCGGCGAGGACACCCACGTCGGGAACGGTGTCGAAATAAAGAACAGCGTCGTCCGCCGCGGGACGAACGTGCCACACCTCTCCTATGTCGGCGACAGCGTGCTCGGCCAGGACGCCAACCTCGGCGCGGGCACGACAGTCGCGAACCTCAGACACGACGACGAGCCGGTCCGGCTGACCGTCAAGGGCGAGCGCGTCTCCACCGGCCGCCGGAAGTTCGGCGTCGTGGTCGGGGACGGCGCGCGAACCGGCATCGACACGGCACTGAACGCCGGCGTCACGCTCGGGAGCGGCGCGCAGACGGACCCCGGGGAGACCGTGCTGCGCGACCGACACTCGTAGCGACGGGCCAGGCCACGAACGGTAAATGCGGGGTGGTGCCCGGCGGTTGTGAGTGAATGTTCGTGACAGTTTCCGGCAATATATGGTATTAAGTAGGACCGTCCCAAGTGTGGGCACGAGATGGTCGATCCGACCTCGGACCTCGGGGACGACGTCTCCGAAGAGGACGCCCCGACCTGTGCGACCTGCGACGCGGCCATCGTCGACAACCCACGCCACCGCGTCATCACGTGGGTCGAGGACGGCGAGGTCCAGTC
>JAHENO010000141.1 GCA_018609945.1 Haloarculaceae archaeon
ACGACCATCTCGATCTCCTCGCGTTCCAGCGGCGAGTTCTCGATGAGCGAGTCGTAGTAATCGAAGAAGGCACGGAACTGACCGGGCCGGTAGGCGAATGCCGGGAAGACGTTGGGCGTGAATCCCGCACGCTCGGTTTCCTCCTCGATGCGATCCCTGACATCCGCCGGGAGTTCCTCGCGGTCCGGCACCTCGAAGCGCGTCATCGGTTCCTCCGTCATACGCTACCGGGCGTCCGCCGCCCTCTTATAATGTCTGCTCTCCTGATACCACCGCGGACGCCGAGGGGGGTGACCACGACTGGCAGAATGGTCAGCGCCGCTGGAGGAAGATCATCACCCAGTAGACACACAGACCAAACAGAAACAGTGCCACCGGAATCAGAAAGGGCCCGAACGTCTCGAGGAGCGCGGCTGCCATGGGATTCAGTCCGCGGGGTCGGCCTCGACTTCCAGCAACGCACAGACGTCCTCTTCGGGATGGAAACAGTCCGGACACTGCGGTTCGCGGTCGATGATCGTGTCGAGGCGGTCAGCGACCGTCTCGTCGATGACTGACTCCAGCTGGCGTGCCTCCCCCCGGAAGTCTTCGACGCCGAGCACCTCGACGAGGAATCGCTCGATGATGCAGTAGTTCTGGAGCGCCTCGCGTGCCCGGTGGATCCCGTCGTCGGTCAGGTCCACGCCCTTGTACTTCTCGTGGCTGCACAGCTCCTGGTCCTCGAGCTTGCCGATCATCTCGTTCGCGCTGGCGGGGCTGACGTCGAGCATGTCCGCGATGGCGCCCGTCGAGGCAGGGCCGTCCTCGATCTGCTGGACCAGGTAGATGGCCTTCAGATACTGGTTTGCGGTGTTCATCTGCCACCCCGGGTCATTCTTTGGCCTCCATCAGCTCCGTGACCTCCTCGACGCCGTCCTCTTCCTCGGCGCGGATCTCCCGGAGGACGGCGAGCACGCGTTCGCGGTCGATACTGAACGACGCGTCGGCACCCTCGAGTACCTCGATGAGGTCGTCGTAGAATTTGTAGGCGGTCTCCTCGTTGCACAGCTGGTCGTAGAGGACGCCGTCGAAGTCGCTGCCGGTCTCGTAGCGTTGCTCGACCAGTTGCTTGACCTCGTCGAAGGGGACGCTGTCGGCCTCGAGTTCCGCGACCAGTTCGTCCAGCCGTTCCCGGTGGATCGCCGACTCGGCTGCCGCCTCGCGCAGGAACGCCCGCACGTCGTCGTCGAGTTCGGCCGCGTCGGCGTGCTTTGCGGCCCTGGCCTCGACGACCTCCTCCAGGACGACGCCGATCTGCAGGAGGCGTGCCAGCTGGTGGTCGGAGTTGACCGGGGTCTTGAGGCTCATGCCAGTCCGCCCCCCCGACACCTCTCGGACGATGCCTGACTCATGACGGGTAATCCGGGACATAGGAACTTAAAGCGTTTCCCCGCAGACGACGGGGCCCGACGCGGCTACTCGCGGAGCCGTGCCGCGACCAGTTCCGCGAGGTCGTCCCGGAGTTCGTCGACCGCCACTTCCTCCAGGACCGGCACGAAGAAGCCCTCGACGAGCATGTTCGTCGCCCACTCCTCGTCGATGCCCCGGGAGGTCATGTAGAAGAGGTCCTCCTCGTCGACCTGTCCGACCGTCGCCGAGTGGGAGGCCTCGGTGTCGTGGTTGTTGATGATCAGTTTCGGGGAGGCGTCGGCCTCGCTCTCGTCACTCAACATGAGGGTGTTCTCGCGCTGGTAGGACGAGGTGTTCCAGGCCTCGCGGCCGACGTTCTGGACGCCCTCGTAGACCGACCGGGCGCTGTCCTTCAGGACGCCCCGGGTGACGAGGTCGGCGACCGTGTTCTCGGCCTCGTGCCAGACCCGCGAGCCGAGGTCGAAGTGCTGGTCCTCGTGGCCGAAGAAGGCGCCGACAATCTTCGTCTCGGAGCCGTCACCGAGCAGCCGCGTCTCGACCGACGTCTTCGTGAGCCGCGACCCGAGGTTGCCCTCGATCCAGTCGATCGTGGCGTACGTGTCGGTGTGGCCCCGCTTGACCGAGAAATTGTACGTCTCCGGCGAGAGGTTCTGGAGGGCGCCGTACTGGACGTTCGCGTTCTCGCCGGCGACGGCTTCGACGACGCCGCTGTAGTAGCGGCCTTCCTCGACGGGCGTGGCGTCCGCGCCCGTCGTCTGGCGTTCCAGAATCGTCACCGACGCGGACTCCTCGGCGACGACCAGGGTGTAGTTGAACAGGGACTGGGAGTTCATCCGGGTGCGGATCTTGACGTCCTCGGCGGCGACGCCCTCGGGCACGTAGACGACCGTGCCTGCCGAGAACAGCGCCGTCGACAGCGCCGTCAGATAGTTGCGCTGTGGGTCGACGACGCTCCCGAAGTGCTCCTCGATGACGTCGCCGTGTTCCTCGAGGGCCTCGCTCCAGGCCAGCACGTCGACGCCCTCGGCTGTGATGCGGTCTTTCTCCTGGGCCCAGTCCAGGGGGTCGACCAGGGTCTCGTACTCCAGGGCGTCCAGGTTCGTCCAGTCCCGGCCTGGCGTCCGGATGACGTCGGGCATCTCGAGTTCGTCGAGTGCCGCCAGCGCGTCCAGTCGTGTCTCCAGCAGCCAGTCGGGTTCGCCGAGCTGTGCGCTGATCTCCTCTACTTGGGTCTCGGTGAGGTTCGCGTGTACCTGCGTGCTCATGGTTGTCGTAGCCCGGGGGTTATCCGAGCGAGCCCTCCATCTCGAGTTCGATCAGGCGGTTCAACTCGACGGCGTACTCGATGGGCAACTCCTCGGTGATGGGCTCGATGAAGCCCGCGACGATCATCTGCTTGGCGTCGTCGTCGTCCAGGCCCCGGGACTGGAGGTAGAAGACGTCCTCGTCGCCGATCTTGCCGACGGTCGCCTCGTGGGCGACGTCGACGTTCTCCTCCTGGATCTCCATGTAGGGCATCGTGTCCGACGTCGAGTCGTTGTCGAACATCAGCGCGTCACACTCGACGGACGTCGAGGAGCCCTCGGCGCCGTCGGCGATGTGGACGAGGCCGCGGTAGTTCGTGCGGCCGCCGTCCTTGCTGATGGACTTGGACTCGATGGTCGATTTCGTGTCGGGCGCGTTGTGGTAGACCTTCGCGCCGGTGTCGATGTTCTGCCCCTCGCCCGCGAAGGCGATGGTGATGTGGTTGTCCGTCGCGCCGGGGCCCTTGAGGATGGTGCTCGGGTAGAGCATCGTGGCCTTCGAGCCCATCGAACCGGAGACCCACTCCATGGTGGCGTCCTCCTCGGCGATGGCGCGCTTGGTGTTGAGGTTGTAGGTGTTCTTCGACCAGTTCTGCACTGTCGAGTACTGGACGTGCGCACCTTCCTTGACGAATACCTCGACGCCACCGCTGTGGAGGTTGAACTCCGAGTACTTCGGGGCGGAACAGCCCTCGATGTAGTGGACCTCGGAGTTCTCCTCGGCGATGATGAGCGTGTGCTCGAACTGGCCCATCCCGTCGCTGTTCATCCGGAAGTACGCCTGGACGGG
>JAHENO010000142.1 GCA_018609945.1 Haloarculaceae archaeon
CCCCGGCAGAGCGCTTGCGCCTGCTGATCTCGTTCTGGAGGCGGTCGGCCTCGGCCCGGTCGACGTACCGGAGGTGGGCCTCGCTGCCGCTCCCGCCGGCGGTTTCGAGGCGGACCGCCGCGATACCGAGCGCGCGCTGGACGGCGTTCTGTGCGATATCGACGTTCTGGATCCGTTCGTAGGGGATTTCGCGCTCGCGCCGCGAGAGCACGCCGGATCTGATATCGAACGTCTCTGCCGTCAGCTCGTAGTCGTACCGGCGGTATCGCGCGAGTTCCCACGCGACGGCGACTGCGAGCACCAGCACGACGAACCCCGCCACGAGCGCGATGGCGACGGTGTCGGGACCGGCCGAGGCCGAGGTGACGGCGCCGAACAGTGCCAGCCCCCCCAGCCGGAGGCCGTTCTCGCCGACGCGGTAGGGGATCGAGCGGCGGTCGAGTTTCACAGCGCGTCACCACCCCCGGACTCGATGGCGAGTTCCTTGAGCCGGCGCTGGAGGTCGCCCGCCTCCTCGGGCGTCAGGCCGGGAATCGAGACGTCGGCGCCCCGGGACCCGGCGGTGTAGACCACGAGCGTCGACAGCCCCAGCGCCCGTTCGACGGGGCTGCGGCTCGTGTCGACGTGCTGGATGCGGACGTGGGGCGCGACCGTCTTGACCTGTGTGATCACCCCCCGTTCGAGGTAGAGGGCGTCGTCGCGCAGGTGGTAACACCAGGCCCGGTACCGCAGGTGGACCCACACCAGTCCGAGGAGGCCCAGCACGCCCGCTCCCGCTGGCGCGGCTCGCGGGTCGACGCCGGCGCCCAGCCCCGAGAGGATGAGCCGTCCGAACACCGCGAGGACGGCAAGTCCCACGAACAGCCGGATCGCCCACTGTATCCGAACCCGGCCCGAGACGCCGCGCACGTCGGTCGTGTACGCCGCGACGTCTGCCTCCGGGTCGACGGTCTCCGTCTCCTGGTCGGCTGCCTCCGGATCGGCTGCCTCGGGAACGTCGGGCCCCCGATCGTCAGCGTCGGGGTCGCCGGCATTCGGATCGTCGGCCTCCCGCTCGGCGACGGTCGGACTGTCGGCGTCCACATCGGCGGCGTCGATGTCGGGATCGCCGTCTACGTCCGTGTCGGCGTCCGGACCCGGACCGGCGGGCGGCGGCGTCCCGTCGTCTGCCATGACTCGATTGAGGGGATGACCGCCGAAGAAAGCTCTGGTCTTTTGGGCATCGACGCAGTACCGACCACCATGTACTTCGAGGTCATCCAGGGCGACATCGCCGCACAGTCCGCGGACGTGCTCGTCAACGCCGCGGGGACAAGCCTCCAGATGGGATCGGGCGTCGCCGGCGCGCTCCGGCGCGGTGCCGGCTCGGCCATCAACCAAGAGGCGGTCTCGAAAGGACCGGTCGACCTGGGCGAGGTCGCGGTCACGGACGCCTACGACCTCGACGCCGAGTGGGTCGTCCACGCCGCGGCGATGCCCCACTACGGGGACAGAACCGCGACGGCCGAGAGCATCGAGGACGCGACCCGGAACGCCCTCCGGGAGGCCGACGACCTCGGGGCCGAGTCGCTCGTGATCCCGGCGCTGGGCTGTGGCGTCGCGGGCTTCGATCTCGAAGAGGGTGCACGGATCATCTGCGGGGTGATCGACGGGTACGACCCCGAAACGCTGGCCGACGTCCGCTTCATCGCCTACGCCGACGCCGAGTACGAGACGATCCGCGAGGTGGCCGAGGAGGTGCGGTCGGGATAGCCTGCGACTGCGGAGCCACCGAACCGAAAGCGGTCGATCCGGTACTGAACTACAGCGGTCAGTATCAGTCGGCACCGAGGGACGGAGGGCGGGACAGTTCAGGGAACGTACCAGATGCCGCGCTCGGTATCGAGGAGCGATCCGACGACGACGTGGGGGAGCGCAATGATGCTGATGAAGATGCTCCAGAACGCGACCGCCCCGGGGAGCAGGGACACGTCGGCAAGCGGGTTCGGGAACACCCAGTACACTGCCGCGAGGATGCCGAACGTGGCGAGCGCGCCGGCGACGAGAATCCCCCAGGCGCGTAGCGCGACCGTCGACGGGTCGGAACCGGCCACGAGATCCCACTGGTCCCGACCGACTGGCTCGGCGTCGACGGCGTGCGTTCTGGCGACCTGCCGTGCGGAGTACCAGAACGGGAAGTACAGCCCCACGGCCACCAGAACGGGAACGAACGCGAAGTACGCGGCGAGCAGGATACTCTCGCCGGCGTCGACGACCCACGACTGACCACCACCCCGCACGTATCCCAGTCCCACGTGAGTGACGAGTGCGAGCCCGTACCCGCCCGCGATGAGCGGTCGGAGCGCGTCGAACGCCCCGGCGTAGGGTGCGAGCCCCCCGGGTTCGACGAGTCCGACCATGAGCGCGCTGAACATGTAGAACGTCTCCGGCCAGAAGACAATGGGGACGAGCATGACGGCACCCCCGCGGACGCCGGCCGCCAGGAGCCGCTGGAACCGGGTCCGGAGATGCCCGGTCCCGGTCGTGGCATCGAGGACGTGCAATCCCCCCAGCCCCCCCTTGGCGACGGCGACCGAGACAGCGAGTGCCAGTCCGGCGACGGGCGCGACGAGCAGAAACCCGACGAACCCGGCGATTGCGGTCACGTACACCGCGACGTACCGCCAGCGGAACGTGGGTCGACGCCGCCGGAGGTTCTCGAAGTGCTCGTAGCCGCCGTGGGGCAGATTCAACGCGACCATCCCGACGAGATAGACGACCATCTGGGCTTCGAGTGGGATCCGAACACCCGCAAATCCAGTGACGCCGAACGCGACCGCCAGAACGAGCACCGCTGCCCGCGAAAATGTCAACGATAGATGCGTATCGGACTGTCGGTACAGACCCCGGACCGCTCGCAGGCCGATCACACTCATGCACCGGCGCTAGGCCTCGATTGCAAATAAAAAACTGCGCGGAATCCAGGAAGATGAGAACGGGCAATAGGCCAATAAATGGCTGAATCCCGAGGTGTCCGTATGCCCGGGACCGACAGCCGCGTGACCGTGGTCGGCGGTGGATTCGGCGGGCTCTCGGCGGCAGCGTACCTCGCCGACGCCGG
>JAHENO010000143.1 GCA_018609945.1 Haloarculaceae archaeon
GGCATCGCGGGGACTCAGCAGGCGGTCGCCCAGTCCCTCCTTGAGACGGTCGGTCAGCCGATCGATCCGCTCCTGGACGGTATCGAGCCCGAGTTCCCCGAAGAGGTCCACGCTCTCCGCCAGCCCCGCGTAGGGCGCCAGGGCGGTCGTCCCGAGTTCGAACCGGCTGGCGTCCGGGGCGAACTCGTAGCCCGACTCGCTCTCGCGGGTGACCGAGGAGTAGCCGATCCGGTCGGGGTGGAGGGCGTCGAGTGCGTCGCTGTCGACGTAGAGGAACCCGGAGCCCCAGGCGCCGAGCAGCCACTTGTGGCCGGATGCCGCGACGAACTCCGCCCCCCACGCCGAGACGTCGACCGGTTCCTGGCCCGGCGACTGGACGGCGTCGACGAGCACCCTGGCCCCGGCGTCGTGGGCGATATCGACAATCTCCGCGACAGGCAGGCGCGTCCCGTAGTTCCAGGCGATCGAACTCACACAGAGCAAGCGCGCGTCGGCGACGGCCGCTTTCAGGTCGTCCCGGTCGATGCGACCCCGGTCGGTCTCGAGTTCGCGCACCTCGACGCCGTACCGGTCGGCCATCCGCTGCCAGGGCAACTCCCCTGCGGGGTGTTCGAGGTCCGTCCGGACGACGACGTCGCCCGGTTCCCAGTCGATTCCGGTCGCGACGTGGTTGATTCCCTCGGCAGTGTTGCGGGTGAGCGCGATTTCCTCCGGGGTGGCACCCAGGAAGCCAGCGATCGATTCGCGAGCGTGCTCGCGCGCCGCACTCGCGAATTCGTACATCCCCTCGCCGCAGGGGCTCCCAAACTTGTGTCGCTCGTGGAACTCGGTCACCGCGTCGACGATCCGGCGGGGACTCGGTCCGCTGGCGCCGGTGTTGAGAAAGACGCACTCCTCGCAGGCGGGGATGTCCGCGCGTAACGTCTCGGGGTTCATACCACCGCCTGGGACGCCGCCGGTTTGAACGGTGTGGATGACACTAACGGGGGGCTTCGGTGTCTGGCTGGCCAGCCTCCGATAGAAGGTCCCGGCCGCTCTCTCGGAACTGCTGTGTGTAACGCTGCTGTCACTGCTGAGACAACACACAGCCAGAAAGCCCCCGGCCGCTCGACCACCGGAAGACGTTCCTGCTCGCTTCGCTGCGCGGGCTGCGACTTCCGTACTCTCGTTCGCTCGCGGTGCTCGCTCACGAGACCGCTCCGGGGCTCGCTGCGTTACTCGCTACGCTGCGTTACTTGCTTCGTCCGGGAGGGGTCGAGCACCGGGAGAGCTTGCTCTCCCGAGCAACCGGCGCACGGCGCCGGTGACGGCCGGCCCCTTTTGATCCCACCCCGCCGACGGCAGGCCTGCCCTTCCCCGGGTCGCTTGGCCTCGCTGTCGCTCACGGGTCGCTCCGCTCCCCGTCGCGCAAACCGAGGCCTCCCTGCGGTCGGCCTCGCGTCGCTCGGCACGCGCTCCCGGCCGTGTGGTTGGTGCGCGCTGTCGCGGCCTTGTGCCGCGACGATGTCGTGCGAGGGACGAGGAGCGCAGGCGAAGCCGAGCACCACAGGAGGTTGGGGAGGTGTGAGGCTGCGGTTGGGTGGGACCGAAAGGGGCCGCGGGCTCGGCGTCTTCGCGAACGGAGTGAGCGAATGGCTCGAAAGTCGCAGCCCGCGCAGGAGCGCAGCGACGAGCAGGACCGTCTTTCGGTGAACCCCGGCGACGCAAGCACCGCAACGAAGTGAGGAGCGCAGCGAGCCGCGGGAGCCGAGCCCGCGGGGGCTTTCTGGGTGGTGCTGACATCGTATCTCCAGTACGAAACGCTGGACCGTGCTGCTGGGTACCATCGGTACGCTGCCATGCGGGTCGCGTCCCTCACGAGGGTTTATACGCGAAGACGGGACCACCCCCGGCCGTGCCAGACAGAAGTTTCAGACGCGACGAACGCGCCATCGAGGGCCTGCCGATCCGGCTGGTCATCGCCCTCGTCGTGGGGGTGGCCAGCCTCGGAGTGATGATGAACACCATCTCGGGATTGGGGTCGCTGGGCGTGAGCGAACTCGACGTCCAGCCCGAACCCGAGGTGATCGAGGAGGGACCGACGGACGTCGACGTGACCGTCGTCGACCCGGAGGGCGAACCGGTCGCCAACGCCACGGTCATCGCCACGAGTGGCGACGCACGCCTTGCGAACCTCTCGACCGCGGAGACGGGATACGACGGGACTGCGACGCTCAGTATCGACCCGTCGCTGGGGCCCAACCAGGCGAAGGGGACCGTGGAGTTCGACGTGAAGCCCCCGAGCGACGCCTACGACGACCGCCGGGAGAACACGGCGGTGCTGGTGGTCAGGGAGTAAACGGACGGGGGCGCTACCGCGTCCGTGGCTCGCGGTCCCAGTCGATCCACTCGAGTTCCCAGCCCTTCCGGCGGCGGGCGTCGCGCTCGGCGAACTCGCGGTCCTCGCGACGGGTGCGGTTGCGCTCGACGGTGTCGACCTGCTCGCCCTCGACGAGCATCGGGTCGAAGGCACACGACCCCAGCCGCTCGACCCCGCCGTCGGGGTCGACGATTGCCAGCGTCTGCTCGCGGGCGCCCAGTGGCATCACCAGCCGCCCGCCCGGAGCGAGCTGGTCGAGCAGTGCTCGCGGCGGGTCGATGGCGGCCGCCTCCAGCAGCACCCGGTCGTAGGGGGCGTACTCCGGCAGGCCGTCCGCGCCGTCCCGGCAGTCGACGAGGACACCCCCGTAGCCGGCGCGGGCGAGGTTCTCGCGGGCCTCGTAGACCAGCCGGCGCGTGATGTCGACCGCCTGAACCGAGCGGTCGCCGACGATCTCTGCGAGGACGGCCGCCGTGTACCCGACGCCCGCGCCCACCACGAGCACCGAGTCGCCGGGCTCGGGAGCGAGCGCTTCCAGCAGGCGACCGGCCGTGCTGGGCGCGAGCACGCGCGTTCCCAGGCGCTCGAAGGCGCGGTCGGCGTAAGCTGCCCGCTCGTCCTCGACGAACTCGTGGCGCGGGACCGCGCGCATCGCGACCGACACCGCCTCGCTGTGGACACAGCCCTTGCTCTCGTGTTCCAGGCTGTCGACCATGTCGTCGCGCAACACCGCTGGTTCCATGTCCGGATGTTGTCGTGGACGGTAATGAATTGACCGCCC
>JAHENO010000144.1 GCA_018609945.1 Haloarculaceae archaeon
CAAGGTCGACGGTGAGGCGGTACTTCCCTCCTTCCCATTCAGGCCGGGTGGCCCCCTGCGCGAGCGCCTGCCCGTACTGGGGACCGGGATACGGCGGAGGCGAGGAGCCGGCCGGCAGCGGTGTGATGGTGCTGCTGGGTTAGTCCATCAGGTCCTCACACTGGTCAAGTCGTTGCTCGCGCCCCAACTGGTATAACGCTCAGGCACCATCACTCGCTGATGAACTCGTTGTCCCGCCAGTTCACGCCGTTCTGGCTGTCCTCGTCGCCGGGGTCGTCGGTCACCGTCAGGGACGCAGGCCGTCGTTCGCCGTCGACGATGCGGACCGCTTCGAGGTCCTCCTCGACCGCGACGATGGCAGTGAGCGCCCCCTTCTCGGCGTGGGTGGCGACCTGGCAGAGCACCTCGAACATGGGGTACTGGAGGGCGGTGTTCTGCAGGACAGTCTCGCGGTCGCCCTTGAAACAGGCGTACTCGACGAGTTCGGATTCGGGGGGTTCGACCTCCTCCTGGAAGGATCCCCACTGCGGTGACCCGCCGGTGCTCGCCGCGCCGGAGGGTGGGCCACCCCTGCGCTCTTCCTCCTCTTCCTCGTAGACGCGGTTCTCCGTGACGCTCGCCTTGAGTTGCGCGGTGGGCGTGTACTTGCTGATGCTGTCGTCGACGGCCTCCGCGCTGATGATGAGGGTGTTGTTCCGGCGCGTGATGTCGATGTCCGCGATCTCCGGCGGCAGGTCCGGGTCCTCGAAGAAGTCGTAGAGGTCCTCGAGGGGCAGTTCCAGTGTCGAGTGTAATCTGTATACGCGGCTGGTCATAGTTTGGGGGTGGTGGCCGTCCTCCGACGCCGGGCTCTACCCGCCGATAGGCACCCCACGCATAAATGGGCTACTCTTCGCTTGGTGTCGGGGCGACGGACCGAAAACGGCGACCTCACGGTGGTGTCCCGACCCGTATTCACGGCGGTGTACCGACCCGTTGAAATACGACCAGCCCTATGAACGCATACATGAGTGAGACGCCAGCGGAGTACGAAGTGACGGTCGTCGGCGGCGGCCCAGCGGGCCTGACCGCGGCGCTGTACACGACGCGGCTGGGCCACGACACGGCCGTCGTCGACAGGGGCGGCGGTCGCGCGGCGATGATGGCCGAGACGCACAACGTCATCGGCGTCACCGAGGACGTCTCCGGGGCCGAATTCCTCCGGACGGCGCTCGAACAGGTCAAAGGCTACGGCGCCGACCACTACCGGGATTTCGTCTCTACCGCCGAGCGGACCGCCGAGGGCCGGATTCGGCTGACTGCGGGGGACGAGACCATCATCACCGACCGGGTCGTCCTCGCGACCGGCTTCACCGACGGCCGGCCCGACCCGCCCGCGCCGCGGACCGCCCGCGGGCTCCACTACTGTCTGCACTGTGACGCCTACATGCTGGTCGACGCGCCGGTGTACGTGATGGGCAACGGGTCCAGCGCCGCCCACGTGGCGATGATCATGCTGAACTTCACCGACGACGTCGACCTCCTGCTGAACGGCGACGACCCCGAGTGGGACGAGGAGACCGACCGACAGCTCCGTGCACACCCGGTCGACATCGTTTCCGAGGAAGTCACCGGTATCGAGAACGACGAGGACGGCTGGCTCGCGGCCATGGAGTTCGCGGACGGCACGCGGCGGGACTACCGTGGCGGGTTCGCGATGTACGGGTCGGAGTACAACACCGACCTCGCCGAGCAGCTCGGGTGTGCGCTGAACGACGACGGCACCGTCGCGGTCGACGACCACGGCGCGACGAGCGTCGAGGGCGTCTACGCGGTCGGCGACGTCACGCCAGGTCACAACCAGATCCCCACCGCCATGGGCCAGGGCGCACGCGCGGGTATCGACATTCACTACGACCTGCGGGAGTTCCCGAAGTCACTTGAGGAGCTCGAAGCCGAGGGGGCGGTCGGACCAGGGGACGTTCCCGGCATGGCCGACCGACTCCGACGCCATGCCCGCCAACACGAGGGCAACGTCGGAAGGCGCGGGACGGCCGAGGCCGCAGACGACTAATCGTCGGCGGCGGCCTGCGTGTTGTTCCCGGTTTCCCCGGACGCGTCCGCGTCGTCCTCGATGCTCGGCGGATACTTCCCGCGGTCGAGTTTCAGGTCCGAGAGCGGCCGGGCCATGCAGGTCAGCGCGTACCCCTCACGTTCTTCGTCAGTCAGCCCGCGGGCCGCCGGCTGGGTCACCTCGCCCTCGACGATTTCGGCAGAACAGGCCAGGCACATCCCGACCCGGCAGGAGTACTCTTGGGCGATCCCCTCCTCGATGCAGCGGCTTAGCACCGTCTCTGTGTCCGAGACCGTGATCTCCTCGCCGGTCCCCACGAACTCGACGGTGTACTCCGTCATGGCCCCCGCTACGACGGGTCGGGACAAATCAGTTTTCCTCCATCTAGAGTCATCCGGTGGATCTGTCCGTAGGTTCATAAGACATGCCTGCAGGAATTCAAGATGAATGAACATGTCTCGGACCTGGATTCGAGACGTGACTGGTATGGAACCGCGAACCGTCGACCGACGTAAAGAGTTTTCCTGCTCGGGTGTCCAGACCCGAGCATGACAACCCACGAGGTCGACGTCGTCGTGGTCGGGGCCGGGACCGCTGGCTGCTACGCGGCCGCGACGGTCGCCGACGCGGGGTACGACGTCGTCGTCGCGGAACGGAAAGACCGCGAGGAGGCGGGACACATCGCCTGTGGCGACGCCCTGAAAGGGGCGAGCAACTTCCCCGACGCCATCCCCAAATCGCAGATCCGACCCGCCTTCACGAACACGGCGGTCGACCACGGGCGCTTCGAGATCCCACAGCTCGACACCGCCGTCGACATTCCCGTCCCGGGCGAACTGGCCGTCATCGACCGCTGGGACTACGGCCGGCGCCTCATCGAGGGCGCCCGGGACGCGGGCGCCGAGGTCCACTTCGACACCGTCGTCAGGGACGTCCGCCAGAACGGACAGGTCGAGGGGCTGGACGCCGTCCGCAAGGGTGACCCGGTCCAGTACGACGCCGAGGTGGTCGTCGACGCCGCCGGGGCGCTGTCCATCCTCCAGGACAAGGCCGACTTCTCGGAGGCGACCTTCGACACGAACGTCACCTACTCGCAGTTCTGCTCGGCCTACCGCGAAATCGTCACCGTCGACGAGCCCGTCGAGTGGTCCGACGCCCTCGTGTTCAAACCGACCGAGCGGGCCGCGGGCTACCTGTGGTACTTCCCGCGCACCGAGACCGAGATCAACGTCGGGCTGGGCTTCCAGATGACCGAGGAGCCGATGCAACTCGTCGAGGACTTGCGCGAGGACCTCCGGACCCGCGAGGAGTTCGAGGGGGCGACCGTCGACGACAAACTGGGGGCGGCGCTGCCGACCCGCCGGCCGTACGACTCGGCGGTCGCGCCCGGCTACATGGCCGTCGGCGACGCCGCGGGGCACGTCAACCCCACGACCGGCGGCGGCATCGCGGGCGCGGCCTACGCCGGCACGTATGCCGGCGAGCAGGCCGTCGAGGCACTCGACCACGACGACACGACCGAGGCGGCGCTGTGGGAGTACAACGAGCGCGTGATGGACCACTTCGGCGCCCGGTACGCCGCGCTGGACGTCTACAACATCTTCACGACCGCGGCCGATGTCGACGACTTGATGGGACTGCTGGCCGCCCTGCCCGTCGAGAAACTCTCGGAGGCGCTGTACTCCGGGTCGACGGACATCGGCTGGTGGCTCAAGCTCAAGACCGCCGTCAAAAGCGCCGGCCACTGGGACACCATCTACGACCTCTACCGCACGAAGTCCATCGCCGACGAGGTGCTCGACCACTACGGCGAGTACCCCGACGACCCCGCGTCGTTCGCGGACTGGCAGGCCGACCGCGACGCGCTGATGGACCGCGTCTACGACGTCACCGGCGCCGACCCCAAGTACTGACGCCACTGGCGCCATGGACTGACGGAGACGGTGCCTGCCCGCTTCCCGGTTCCAGTCACTGCTTGGCCAGCGACAGCACCGCGCCCGCGAGGACGTCCACCCCGATGGGAAGCGAGTCCTCGTCGACGTCGAAGGTCGCGGTGTGGTGGCCGCCGGGGTGGTCGGTGCCGATACAGACGTACCCCGCTACGCCGCCCTGCTCCTGGAC
>JAHENO010000145.1 GCA_018609945.1 Haloarculaceae archaeon
CCGGCGGGGGAAGAACTCGGCGCACTCGGCGTGGCTGCCATCGCGGGCGTCGGGGTCGGGACCTATCCCGACCTGGAGACGGCGGCCGCCGAGACGGTCACGGTCGCGGACCGGTACGAGCCACGGCCGGCAGCCACCGCGTTCTACGACGACTGGTACGGGGTGTACGCGGCCACGAGTCAGTCGCTCCGGGACCCCTGGCGGCGTCGCACGGACGTACTCGACGACCACGAGATCGCGTGAGCGTGGCGTCCGGGACGACGATGCTGCCGTACTAGTTCTGCCCGTACTCCTCGAACACGCCGACGAGGCGCTGGACTTCCTCGTCGGGGAGGAGGGTCGGCTCGCCGACGTTCGACGCCTGGTAGTGGATGCGGGCGCAGTACTCGACCATCAGCGCCACCTCGAAGGCGTCCGCGACGTCCTCGCCGAGCGCGATGACGCCGTGGTTGGCGAGCAGGCAGGCGTCGTACTCCTCACCCAGCGCGTCCAGAGCGAGGTCCGCCAGTTCCTGTGTCCCGTAGGTGGCGTAGCCCGAGACCGGGATCTCCTGGCCGGCGAAGGCGACGAGATAGTGGGAGGCCGGCACCGGTTCCCGGAGACTCGCGAAGGTGCTCGCGTACGGCGAGTGCGTGTGGACGACCGCGCCGGCGTCGTCTCGCTCCCGGAGGATGCCCGTGTGCATCCGGACCTCGCTGGAGGGCTGTCTGTCGCCAGCGACGTGTTCGGCGTCGAGTGTCGCCAGCGGGACGTCCTCGGGGTCGATCTCGTCGTAGGGCATCCCCGACGGGCTGATGGCGACCAGGTCGCCCTGCTGGGCGCTGATGTTGCCCCCCGTCCCCTCGGTCAGCCCCTGTTCGAGCATCTTGCGGCCGTGGCTGCTGACGGCCTTCCGTTCGGGTTCGAGGTCATTCCAGCGCTCCTCGGAGACGGCCACGGCCGGGTCGGGGCCGGCCCACCCGTCGCCCGTCTGGCCGTAGTCGGCAAAGCGGGACGCGAGGTGTTCGACCTCCTCGTCGGGGAGCAACACGGGGTCGCCCACGCCGAGCGCCTGGTAGTGGATGCGGGCGCAGTACTCGACCATCAGCGCCACCTCGTAGGCCGCCTCGGCGGTCGGGCCCGTGGCGATGACGCCGTGGTTGGCGAGCAGGCAGGCGGTGTACTCGCCGCCGAGCGCGTCGAGTGCGGCGTCCGCGAGTGCCTCCGACGCCGGCGCTTCGTACGCGGCGACCGGGATCCGGTCCCCGACGAACGCGATGAGGTAGTGGGAGGCCGGCACCGGCTCTCCGAGGCTCGCGAAGGTGCTCGCGTACGGCGAGTGCGTGTGGACGACCGCGCCGACGTCGTCTCGCTGCCGGAGGATCCGGGAGTGCATCGGGTACTCGCTGGAGGGGTTCGTGCTGCCGGCGACGACCTCGTCGTCCTCGAGGACGGAGACGTCGTCCGGTTGGATCTCGTCGTAGGGCACGCCCGAGGGGCTGATCGCGATGGCGTCCCCGGACTTGACGCTGATGTTGCCGCCGGTTCCCTTCGTGAGGCCGTCGACGAGCATCTGCCGGCCGAGTTCGCTAATCGCTTCTCTGTCCGCGTGGAGTGATTGGTCGAGTGACATGGTTGGGTGTGTCCGTAACGGTGTTTCGTAGGATGAGACAATGTGCCTTGTCTGTAACGGTATGGGAACGCTCTCATACGGATTGCTGTAGTCACCGTGTATCGAGGCCACACGTCGCTCTCTCCGCCGCCCCACTCGCGGGGAGCGGACGGCGGAGAATTAATAAACCGGCCGGGCGTCCAGCGCGTATGCGCGACCTGCTGTTAGGCGTCGACGCCGGCACCACCAACATCAAGTCAGTCGCCCTGACCCTCGAGGGTGAGGAACGGTACCGGAGCGCCCGGGAGAACGCCGTCGACAGTCCCGAACCGGGGTGGGCCGAACAGGGCCTGCAGGCGACCTGGGAACGGACCCGCACGACGATCCGCGATGTCGTCGACAGCCTCACCGAGGACGAGCGGATCGTCGCCGTCGGCGTCACGGCGCAGGGCGACGGCTGCTGGCCGATCGACGCGGACGGCCGGCCGGCGCGGGACGCGATCCTCTGGTCGGACGGCCGGGCGGCAGGGGTCGTCGAGGAGTGGACCGAGGATGGCACTGGCGAGCGGATCGCGGAGATTTGCGGGAGCGCCGTCTTTCCGGGCGCGTCCGCCGCGATCCTCGCGTGGCTGAAAGCCAACGAACCGGACACGTACGACCGGATCGACACGGTCTTTTTCTGCAAGGACTGGCTCAAGTACCGGCTCACCGGCGAGCGGTCGACCGATTACACCGACGCGTCGATGCCGTATCTCGACGTCGCGTCCCGCGTCTACAGCGACGAGATCCTCGAGCTGGCGGGGATTCCCGAGATGGCGGACGCACGGCCGCCGATCCGTGCAGGCCCGGAGGTCGTCGGCGAGGTGACCGCCGCGGCTGCCGACGAGACCGGGCTCGAGGCGGGGACGCCGGTCATCTCCGGGGTGATCGACATCGTCGCGTCCGCGATCGGGAGCGGTGCCGCCACCGCCGGGGACAGTTCGTCGATCGTCGGGACGACCTCGCTCAACCAGACGTTCCTCGACGAACCCGACACCACCCCCGTCGGCGTCGGGTTCACGATGGCGCTGGGCTTCGATTCGCTGTGGACCCGTTCGATGGCCTCGATGACCGGCACGCCGAACCTCGACTGGGCGGTCGAGACGGTGGCGCCGACTGACGACTTCGATACGATCGAGGCGGCCGTCGAGGACGTTCCGCCGGGCAGCGAGGGCGTGGTCTACCTGCCTTTTCTCAGCGGCGCCGGCGAACGGGCCCCGTTTCTGGACGCGAACGCGCGGGCCGGCCTGATGGGGCTCGAACCGGACCACGGCCGGGGGACGGTCCTCCGGGCCGTCTACGAGGGGGTCGCGCTGGCGATGCGTGACTGCTATGCCAGCCTCCCCGCGGATCCCGACGAGATCGTGGTCAGCGGCGGCGGCGCGCGCTCGTCGCTGTGGTGTCAGCTCTTCGCCGACTGCCTGGGGACCGGACTCGCAGTGCCCGAGGGCGAGGAGTTCGGCGCGAAGGGCGTCGCCCTGCTGGCCGGCGTCGGGACCGACCGCTATCCCGATCTCGAGTCCGCCGTCGAGCGGACGGTAACGACGGCCCGCACCTACGCCCCTCGCCCGGACCACGAGGCCTTCTACGCGGAGTGGTACGACCTCTATACCGACACGTACGAGGCGATGTTCGAACCGTGGGCAAAGCGGGCCGACCTCCTGTCGCGGCTGGACCCGCCAGCGTAGCTGTTCACTCGGTCATCGGAATCCTGCCGATTCCCGGTCGAACCCGGCGACAGGAGTCCGTCTCATACTGACTGCTGTCGTTCAGTAGCGGATCGACCGCCCGACATCGTGCGGTCGACCTGGAAAATAGCTACAGCAGTCAGTATCAGGTCTCCGGCGCCACTTCGGCCTCGTGGAAGGCCGTCTCTGCAGTCCCCTGGGATTTGAGCGTCTCGCCGTCGCTAGCGAACAGGTGCAGCGCGTCCAGGTCGAACGAGAGCGCGACGGTCGACTCCTCTTCCGGCGAGTACCCCGGCGGGACGCGGGCGGTCCACTCCTCGTCGCCGACCGTGAGCGCGAGGTAGTTGTCGCTGCCCATCGGTTCGACGACTTCGACGCGCGCGTCGAAGGTCCGCTCACCCTCGTCCGCGACACGGACGTCCTCCGGACGGACGCCCATGGTGAGGTGATCGCCAGCCTCGGCGGCGATCCCATCGACGAGCGACGTCTCGAGCGGGTACGTCAGGTCGGCGTCGCCGGTCCCGACGAGTTCGTAGCCGCCGGCGGTCTCCGCCAACCGCACTTGCAGGAAGTTCATCGACGGCGAGCCGATGAAGCCGGCGACGAAGCGGTTGGCCGGGTGCTGGTACACCTCGTTCGGCGTTCCGACCTGCTGGAGGCGCCCCTCGTCGAGAATGGCGATGCGGTCGCCCATCGTCATCGCCTCCGCCTGGTCGTGGGTGACGTACACCGACGTCACGTCCAGGTCGCGCTGGAGCTGTGAGATCTCGGTCCGCATCCGGGTCCGGAGTTTCGCGTCCAGGTTCGAGAGGGGTTCGTCGAACAGGAACGCCTCGGGCTCGCGGACGATCGCCCGTCCGAGCGCGACACGCTGTTGCTGTCCGCCCGACAGTTGCTTTGGCTTCTCGTCGAGCAGTTCCTCGATGCCCATCATCTCTGCGACGTCCTCGGCTTTCGTCGCGATCTCCGACTTCGAGAGGTCCGACGTGTACTTCAGCGAGAACCCGATGTTCTCCCGGACGGTCTTGTGCGGGTACAGCGCGTAGTTCTGGAACACCATCGCGACGTCGCGCTCTTTGGGTTC
>JAHENO010000146.1 GCA_018609945.1 Haloarculaceae archaeon
GTAGAGTTTCCGGAACGCCTCGAGTTCGTGTGCGAACACCTCGGGGCGGTCGAGGCTGCGCCGGATGCCCCGGTAGCCGAGCATGGGGTTGTGCTCGGCCGGTTCGTCCTCGCCACCCTCGAGCTGGCGGAATTCGTCGGTCGGGGCGTCGAGGGTGCGCGCGCGAACCGGCCGTGGGTAGAACTCGTCGGCCACGCGCTGGACGCCGTCGACGATCTCCTCGACGTAGGCGTCGGCGCCGTGGTCGGCGATGTACCGCTCGGGCGTCTTGCCCAGCGAGAGGATCATGTGCTCGATGCGCAACAGCCCGACGCCATCGGCACCCGTCGCCGCCGCCCGCTCGGCCGCGTCGGGGATGGAGACGTTGACCTTCACCTCCGTCGCGGTCATCGGCTTGACGGGCGTGTCCGGGCGGACCTCCTCGATGGCGTCGTGTGTCTCGGCCTCGTCGCCGCCGCTCTCGATGACGCCCTTCTCGCCGTCGATGGTGACGAGTTGGCCGGCACGCAGGCGGCTCGTGGCGTCGCCCGCGCCCACGACCGCCGGCACGCCGAGTTCGCGGGAGACGATGGCCGCGTGGGAGGTCATCCCGCCCTCGTCGGTCACGATGCCGGCGGCCCGCTTCATCGCCGGCACCATGTCGGGTGTCGTCATCTCGGCGACGATGATGTCGCCCTCTCCGACCTTGTCGAGTTCGTCCAGTTTCTCGACGATGGTGACCCCGCCCGACGCGCGGCCGGGACTCGCACCGAGTCCCGAGAGGACGACCTCCTCGTCCGCGCCAGCACCCTCGCCGTCGGTGTCCCCGCCGTTCGTGGCGCGTCCGGTCTCGGTGGCCCCGCCCGTGCTACCCGCGTCGATGGTCGTAATGGGGCGGGACTGCAGGAGGTACACCTCGCCGTCGGCCATCGCCCACTCGACGTCCTGCGGGTCGCCGTAGTACTCCTCGATCTCCTTGCCGAGGTCGCGCAACGCCGACAGTTCCGCTTCCGAGAGGACCCGCTCTTTGCGCCTGTCCTCGGGGACCGGCCGCTCGACGGTCTCGCCGGTCTCGGCGTCCCGGACGTGCATCACCTTCTTCTCGGCGACCGAGACCTCCTCGATGTCGCCGGTAGCGCGGTCGACGACGTAGTTGTCGGGCGTGACGGCCCCGGAGACGACCGCCTCGCCCAGCCCCCACGCCGCCTCGACGGTGACGACCGGCGCGCCGGTCGAGGGATGGCTGGTAAAGAGCACCCCGGACTTGTCGGCGTCGACCATCTCCTGGACGACGACCGCCATGTCGACGATGGAGTGGTCGAACCCTTGCTCCTGCCGGTAGTAGATGGCCCGCTGGGTGAACAGCGAGGCCCAGCAGTCCCGGACCCGCTCCAGCAGTTCCTCGCCGGTGACGTTGAGATACGTCTCCTGCTGGCCGGCGAACGAGGCCGAGGGCATGTCCTCGGCCGTGGCCGAGGAGCGTACCGCGACGGGGGTCCCCTCGCCGATCTCCCGGTAGGCGTCCATGATCTCCCCGCGGACGGCGCCGGGCATCGCCGTCTCGCGGATGAGCGTCTGTGCGTGCTCGGCGGCCTCGGCGAGGGCCTTCGAGTCGTCGGGGTCGACGTCGACCGCCTCGAACAGCTCGGCCTCGATGCCGGTGTCCTCGACGAACGAGCGGTACGTGTCCGCGGTGACGACGAACGCCGGCGGGACGGGCAACCCCGCGGCCGTCATCTCCCCGAGGGAGGCCGCCTTCCCGCCGACTGTCTCGAGGTCGTCGGCCCGGACGTCGTCCAGCCAGAGTACTGCCATGTCAGTGCGAGGTAGGTGCACAACTATAGTAATGAACCTTCTGAACTCCGCGTGAAGAGCTAGAGTTCGATGATCTCGTCATCGTCATCGTCATCGGACGGGACGGTCACGGACCCGTCGACAGTCGTGAATGCCCGGCCCCCCACCTGCAGGTCCCCGGGGTCTGCGTGGACGCGCCCGGGCCGGTCGAGGTAGTGGCCACACTCGACGATGGAAGCCTCGGCCTCGACGACGCCGGAGCGTTCGAGGTGTGTGGCGACGCCCGCCGCGACCGACGGAACGGCCGGGACCTCGTGGCGCCGCTCGCGCACCCAGGACGGGGCACCGTCCCACGCGTCGGCCCCGTCGCGGCCCGAAGGGACGAACGTCCGGGCGTGACAGGCCGCGTCGGCCGCGAGCGTGTCGAACGTGAACGCACAGACTGCAGCCACGTCCGCGGCCCCAGCCAGGTCCGCGAGCGCGGCCGAGTCGGGTGCGGCGTTCCCGAGGTGTTCGAGGAAGTTCACCGGCACCGCGAGCGCGTCGACCGCGCCGGTGAGGCGTACGGGCGGGAGGTCGGCGCCAACGTCCCGGAGCGCCGCGACCGGAACGGCGAGTGCCTCGCTCACGGTTTCGAGGTCGACCGCCACCGGCGTGGGGTCCGGTTCGTCGAAACCGACCCACACCCGGCCGTCGGGGGCGACGGTCACCTCGCGTCCCGCGCCAGCGACGGTCAGTTCGTGGTCAGTCCCGCCGTCGGCCGCGTCGTCCTCGCCTGCTGTGTCGAGCCAGCCGCGCTCGTCGGCGACGGCGAAGGCGGCGACTGCGACCGTTCGGGGGTCGGCGGGGCCGCGCGGTCCGACGGCCCGGAGCGACTCGGGTGGCCCGTCCGTGGGGACGGCCGTGGCCGGCGCGGCGAACTCGCGCGCGACCGTGCGCACCTGCGTGTCGGTCAGGTCCGACCCGTCGGGCAGGACGGCGACGGGGAGGCCGCCGGCCGGGTCGGCGGCGAACGCGTCCGCGAGGACGACCTGTCGGGTGTCCATACCCGGTGGGCGGGTCGCGGGCGTATAAACCGTCGGGACGCAAAGGCCCCGGCAGGATGCCCGACCTGATGGACACCTACATCGAGAACCGCTGGATCGTCCAGCCGAACCACGCGAACAACCTCGAGACCGCTCACGGGGGGAACGTCCTCAAGTGGATGGACGAGGTCGGTGCGATGAGCGCGATGCGCTTCTCGAGGGAGACGTGTGTCACGGCCCACATGGACGAGGTGAACTTCAAGCGCCCCATCCCGGTCGGGGACATCGCGCTCGTGAAGGGATACGTCTACGCCACCGGGAAGAGCAGCGTCCACGTCCGGACGCGCGTGTTCCGCGAGGACCCTCGCGAGGGGCAGCAGGAACTCACCACGGAATCGTACATCGTCTTCGTCGCCATCGACGCGGCCCGCGAGCCGACGCCGGTCCCGGAACTTTCGGTCTCGACCGAGCGTGGCGAACGGCTCCATCGGGAGGCATGCACCGACGACCCGCACCAGCAAGACGGCTCGCAACGCTGACCGGGCACCCGACGCACCACCGACCGGACGCGCGGGCGGGGCAACCGGCGGCCGTGGCCGACTCCCAAAGATGGATACCGGACGATTCCTAAGGCCGGCCCAGTGACCAACACGCAGCTCACGCTGATCCAGATCGACAACTACGGTCCCTGGACTGTGACGCCCAACCCCAGGCGAGAAGTGGACCTTCAGACGCTCCAGTCGCGGCTGTACGCGGACGTCTCACAGCTGGTCGGGAACCGCGAGGGGTACGCCTTCTTCGGCCGGTTCGACAACATGGTGACCGTGACCAATGGGCTAGACCGGTCGGACCTGGCGCTGATCCAGGAGGCCATCGGCAACCGCTACCCCGTCACGGCGAGTCTGAGTACCGCGGTCGACCCGTCCCCGGTGGCCGCGCTCGGGCGGGCCAGCGAGCGCCTCCAGGACGCCGGGAGCGCACAGGACGACACCCGCCGCGAGCGGCTCCTGGGCGAGACACTTCCCGACGACGAGCGGACCGACGGAGACGTCCAGATCGCCCACTTCGACGTCGACGACGCGACCGGGAAGTATACCGACCAGCTCAACGAGTTCGACACCTTCATCCGGATCGAGCAGGGGTACGCCGCGCTGATGCGCCACATGCGCGAGGCCCACGACTCGCTCTCGTTTTTCGTCGGCGGGGACAACGTCATCGCGGTCTGTTCGGCCCTCTCGGCGGCCGACTACCACGACGCCATCAAGCACGTCGCCGACGCGGTCGACGTCGAGTTGAAAGTCGGCGTGGGCCGGTCGCGGGTGGCCCAGGCTGCCGGGATGGCCGCCAAACACGCCCTGGAGGCCTGCCGCGAGAACGGCTCGGCCGTCGAGTTCGGGTGATCGAGTCGCGGGCGCGCGGTGGGTGACCGCCGAGAATCGGGGCTCGGTTGCGCAGGGGCCGCATTCCACGTTCGCGGGCACGCGCACCCAATGCGACGCGCACACCCGCGCAGTCTGTCGGTTACTCGAAAGGTTTTAGGCGGCGTCCTCGCGTAGACCCACCCACACCGCTGGTGGTTCCCCGTGGAACTGATAATCACAGAGAAGGAAAACGCCGCCCGGCGCATCGCCGAGATACTGAGCGACGGCGCCGCCGAGGCCGAGCGATCGAATGGTGTCAACGTCTACCGCTGGGGCGGGACGCGCGTCGTCGGCCTGTCGGGCCACGTCGTCGGCGTCGACTTCCCGCCCGAGTACAGCGACTGGCGCGACGTCGAGCCCGTCGAACTCGTCGACGCCGAGATCCGGAAGGAGCCGACCCAGGAGAACATCGTCACCACGTTGCGGGACCTGGCCCGCAACGCCGACCGCGTCACCATCGCGACCGACTACGACCGCGAGGGCGAACTCATCGGCAAGGAGACCTACGAACTCGTCCGCGAGGAGACCGACGTCCCAGTCGACCGCGTGCGCTTCTCCTCGATCACCGAGGGAGAGGTGCGGGAGGCGTTCGCGAACCCCGACGACCTGGACTTCGACCTCGCGGCCGCGGGCGAGGCCCGGCAGGTGATCGACCTCGTGTGGGGGGCCGCGCTCACCCGCTTTCTCTCGCTGTCGGCCCGCCAGCTCGGCGACGATTTCATCTCCGTCGGCCGCGTCCAGTCGCCGACGCTGAAGCTCATCGTCGACCGCGAACGCGAGATCGAGGCCTTCGATCCCGAGGACTACTGGGAGCTGTTCGCCGACCTCGAGAAGGACGGCGGGACCTTCGAGGCCCAGTACTTCTACGACGACGACGGTACCGAGGCCGAACGCGTCTGGGACGAGGACGACGCCGAGCGGGTCCACGAACGGCTCCGCGAGGCGGGGACTGCGACGGTCACCGCGGTCCGCCGGCGCACCCGCACCGACACCCCGCCGGCGCCGTTCAACACGACCGCCTTCATCGGCGCGGCCGGCTCGCTCGGCTACTCGGCCCAGCGCGCGATGTCGGTCGCCGAGGACCTCTACACCGCCGGCTACATCACCTATCCCCGCACCGACAACACGGTCTACCCCGAGGACCTCGAACCCGGCGCGCTGCTCGATTCGTTCGTGGGGAGCCGCGCGTTCGGCGCGGACGCCGAGTCGTTGCTCGCCCTGGATCCCCTCGAACCCACGGAGGGCGACGAGGAGACCACCGACCACCCGCCGATCCACCCGACGGGCGAACTCCCCGACCGGGCCGACCTCGACGAGGCCGAGTGGGAGATATACGAACTGGTGGTGCGCCGCTTTTTCGCCACCGTCGCTGAGGCCGCCAGGTGGGCACACCTGCGCGTGGTCGCGGACGCGAACGGCTGTTCGCTCAAGGCCAACGGCAAGCGGCTCGTCGAGCCGGGGTATCACGCCGTCTATCCCTACGCGAGCACCAGCGAGACCCACGTCCCCGACGTCGCGGAGGGCGAGTCACTCGCCGTGACCGAGGTCAGCCTCGAAGCCAAGCAGACCCAGCCACCACGACGGTACGGCCAGTCGCGGCTCATCGAGCGCATGGAGGACCTCGGACTGGGAACCAAGTCGACCCGCCACCACACCATCGAGAAACTCTACGATCGCGGGTACATCGAGGGCGACCCGCCGCGGCCGACGGCGCTGGCGGAGGGGGTCGTGGAGGCCGCCGAGACGTTTGCGGACCTCGTGGTCAGCGACGAGATGACCGCACAACTGGAGGCGGACATGGCCGCCATCGCCAGCGGCGAGGCCACGCTCGAGGAGGTGACCGACGAGTCCAGGGAGATGCTCGAACGGGTCTTCGAGGAGCTGCGCGAGTCCCGCGAGGAGATCGGCGACCACCTCCGGGAGTCGCTGAAGGCCGACAGCCGGCTCGGTCCCTGTCCCGAGTGTGGCGAGGACCTGCTCGTCCGGCAGAGCCGGCAGGGGTCGTACTTCGTCGGGTGTGACGGCTTTCCCGACTGCCGGTTCACGCTCCCGCTGCCGAGCACCGGCGAGCCGCTGGTCCTCGATACGACCTGCGAGGAGCACGACACCCACCACGTGAAGATGCTCGCCGGCCGCGACACGTTCGTCCACGGGTGTCCCCGCTGTGCGGCCGCGGAAGCCGACGACAGCGAGGATACGGTCATCGGCGCGTGCCCGGAGTGCGGTGGAGACCACGGCGGCGAACTCGCGATCAAGCAACTCCGGTCGGGGTCGCGCCTGGTGGGGTGTACCCGCTATCCGGATTGTGAGTACTCGCTGCCCCTGCCCCGGCGGGGCGACATCGAGGTGACCGACACGCGTTGCGACGAACACGACCTGCCCGAACTCCGCGTCCACGACGGCGACGACCCCTGGGACCTGGGCTGTCCGATCTGCAACTACCGCGAGTACCGCGCCGAGCAGGCACTCGAGGGGCTAGAGGATCTGGACGGCGTCGGGTCGGCGACCGCAGAGAAACTGGCCGAGGCGGGCATCGAGGACCTCGACGACCTGCGAGCGGCCGACGCCGACGACGTGGCCGGCGCGGTGCAGGGCGTCTCCGCCGCCCAGGTCCGGGAGTGGCAGGCCGAACTCCCCGCCTGATAGGGGGTGTGTCTCCTGCCGACCACCGGGCGTCAGGTTCTTGTCCGGTCGTGGGCATTGGTAACGTATGAGTGCGACCGAAGAGACACACCGGTGTGAGGCGTGCGGGAAGGAGTTCGAGAGCCGGGAGGCCCTGCGCAGGCACGTCTACGACGTCGGGCTCGTGTGGTGATACTGCCGGCCACAAGCCCCGAGCAGTTTCGACCCCGCGTGGGGTCGGCTATCCTCGCGAGGTCGTAGCCGGCAGCACGAGCGGTCGCGTCCGGCCGGCGACGGCCTCGTGGCGGGCGGGGGAACAAAAGGCTGTTCTTAAGTCCGGGCCGTCGAAACGGCCCGTATGGACGACCGCATCTACACCGCGGAGGCCGAGCCGGGCGAGACGGTGACGCTCGCCGGCTGGGTCCACGAGATACGGGACCTGGGCGGCATCGCCTTCCTCATCCTCCGGGACACGACCGGCAAGATACAGGTCAAGTTCGAGAAAGACGAGATGGACGACGCCCTCGTCGAGACGGCGCTGGGGGTCCACCGCGAGAGCGCCATCACCGTGACGGGCGACGTCGAAGAGGAGGAGCGGGCCCCGACGGGTGTCGAAGTCGTCCCCGAGTCCGTCGAGGTGCTCGCGGAGGCCGACCCCGAACTGCCCCTCGATCCGTCGGGGAAGGTCGAGGCGGACCTCTCGACGCGGCTCGACAACCGGACGCTCGATCTCCGCAAGGCGGAGGTCAAGGCCATCTTCGAGATCCGCGCCGAGGTGTTGCGCGCGGTCCGGGAGCAGTTCCGGGCCCTGGACTGTACGGAGATCAACACCCCGAAGATCGTCGCCACGGGCACCGAGGGCGGGACGGAGCTGTTCCCGGTCACCTACTTCGGGCGCGAGGCGTTCATGAACCAGAGCCCGCAGCTGTTCAAACAGCTGATGGTCGGGTCGGGACTGGAGCGGGTCTTCGAGATCGGCCCAATCTTCCGCGCCGAGGAGCACAACACCCCGCGCCACCTCAACGAGGCGACGATGATCGACTTCGAGTCGGCCTTCATCGACCACACGGAAGCGATGGACGTCTGCGAGTCGATCGTCCGGGCCGCCTACGAGGGCGTCGCCGAGAACTGCGGCGAGCAACTGGCGACGCTCGGGTACGACGACTTCGGGGTGCCCGAGGACGAGTTCCCGCGCCTGACATACGAGGAGACCCTCGAACGGGTCAACGCCACCGGCGCCCTCGACGAGCCGCTGGTGTGGGGCGACGACCTGCCCACCGAGGGCGAGAAGGCGCTGGGCGAGGAGATCGGTACCCACTACTTCATCACCGACTGGCCCAGCGAGGTCAAGCCCTTCTACATCAAGGACCACGACGACGACCCCGAGGTGTCGACGGGCTTCGACATGATGCACCCCTCGCTGGAACTGGTCTCGGGCGGCCAGCGCGAACACCGCCACGACCACCTCATCGAGGGCTTCGAACAGCAGGGGCTCGAACCCGAGGCCTTCGAGTACTACACCAAGATGTTCAAGTACGGGATGCCGCCCCACGCCGGCTGGGGCCTCGGTGTCGA